>JBLGCB010000044.1:0-28381 GCA_047617105.1 Phenylobacterium sp.
AACGATAACAACGAATCCATGCCCATCAAAAAACACAACGGGGTATCGGGTTGTGTTTGTCGTATGGTTTGCAAGGTGACCACGCTATAAGAGGGGTCATGGCGCTCTAGCTCGCGTAAGTCGACGGTAAATCCGGGGATGTCCTGACACGCTAGTTTGACCATTTCGGCCCTTTGCTCGCTGGTGGCATTGGTGCCTTTTTTATGCGGTGGTTTATGGCTGGGCATCAGCCTGATTTCGGCGAAATCTAAAGCGTGTAAAATTTGCTCGGCGGGTTTAAGGTGACCATAATGAATCGGGTCAAAGGTGCCGCCTAATATGGCGATGGGTTGGGTCATGGTTATCGCGCCTTTTAATCGACGGTAAGCGCAAAGGCACTTAACTGCTCGGCAAAACCAAACGATAAACATACATGACACAAGTCGGTGTAGGGCTGTAACGCACTAAATGATTTGAATTTGGTATCTAGGGTATTTAAGTCTGCGACCATGATGTCGAGTTGCGTCATCGACAGCCGTGATAATGCGCCGCTAATTAACGACTGGCGGCTACTCCAAACTTTACCCTGCTGTAATACCTGCGACATACTCATGCCTGATTGCAGCAAAGATTGCATGTCAACCAGCTGTAATACTTCTCTGGTCAGCGCCCAGTTGACGATATGTGGCTCAATGCCTTCTTGTTGTAGGCTGATAAGAATATTGATGGCTTGTTCAATATTGCCTGCCAGTAATTCATCCACCAGCGCAAAAGCATTAAATTTTGATTGGTTTAAAATCACGCTTTGTAGATAGGGGGTGCTGATGTGTTGATTGGGATAACCCAGCGCCAGTTTCTCAATTTCTTGCGCGGCGGCGAGCAGATTACCAGTATAAAAACTGGCCAGTAAACGGGTGCCTTCGGAGTCGAGTTGAATGCCTGCTTGCTGGCAACGTTGGTTGATCCAACGAATAAAATGGTCGCCATCAATGCCATAAAGCGGGATAAAAATGCCGGCTGATTGCAGGGTTTTAAACCATTTGGTTTTTTGCACATCGCCCGCTATTTTACCACCGTGGATCAGCAAAATAGTATCGGGGTTAAATAGCGCTGACAGTTCGGTGAGGGCTTTGCTGCCAGGCTTGCCCGGTTTACCTTTGTCAATTTCAAGCTCGATTAACTTTTGACTAGAGAACAACGACAGGCTGTTAAATTCGACTAATAATTCGTTCCAGTCAAACTGGGCATCAGCGGTTAAACTGGTGCGCTCAGTAAAACCCTGCTTGCGGGCAGCTTGGCGAATGGCGTCCATGGCTTCGGCTTTTTGCAGCGGTTCATCACCAAAAATCAGATAAACCTGACTTAAGCCTTTGCTTAGCTGTTGGGGTAATTGATTGGCATAGATTTTCATTAACACAAAGCCATTAGGTTTTGTTCTTGCTTAGGTTTTGGTCTTTGCTGAGGCTGGCCAATTGACGAATGATTTTATCTGCCGCTTGTTGGCGCATTTCTCGCAAAATCAATTTCATCTCTTTAGACTTGGCCAAAGCACTTTCAGGGTCATCTTGGTAATCGCGATAGATTTCAAAGTCAAACTGTTGTGCTGGTTGCTCTGGCAAGATAACGGCATAACGGACCGCGTAAATCAGCTCGTATTCTGCCACCTGACCATTAGGAAATAACGACAAAGTACGTCTGTCGAGTTTATCCTGGTGCAATTCTAGCGTGGCTGCAGTTTTACTGCTTTGGGTGTTGTGAGCGCTGTGCTCAACCAACGTAATGTTATTGAGGGCCAATTGGGTGCGTAACAAGCGAGCCAGTTCAGAGTACTTATCAGCAGAATCCAGATGCATCACCTTAAGCGACTCAGGAATTTGATGATGGCCACGCAACTTAAACCCACACCCCGTTTGCATCAGCAATAGTGTGGCGAGAATTAAACCGATAGGGGTTTTCAACGACATAAAATAAACCTTAAAAATCAATAATTGCGCCCGATTTCCTAAGCGAAAACAGGCGAAATCGAGCGCAATTATCAGTTGGCGACGATATTAACCAATTTGCCCGGCACGTAAATCACCTTGCGAACGGTTTTTCCATCGGTAAACTTGCTGACATTACCATCGGCTTGGGCCTGAGCTTTAATCTCATCAGCGGCCAAATCGGCTGGTACGGTGAGTTTACCGCGAACTTTGCCGTTGACCTGCAATATAATCAACTTCTCATCTTCGACCATTGCCGCTTCATCTGCCACTGGCCAAACCGCATCTTCAACAAAACCCTCTTGTTTTAGAATCAACCATAACTCATGGGTAATATGTGGAACGATAGGTGACAACATGGTGACGATGGTGACCATAATATGATGCACTAACGCTTTGTCTTGGGTTGTTTCAACCGACAACTTCATGGTGTGGTTCAGCAACTCCATAATCGCGGCAATCGCGGTATTAAAGGTGTTACGACGACCAACATCATCGGTGACCTTAGCGATGGTTTTGTGCAACTCGCGGAAAAGGGCTTTTTGTGCGCCTTTTAAGCCAGCAACATCTAATGCTTCGCTGCTGTCGGCGTGATCGTTGGCGATTTTCCACACTCGCTTAAGGAAACGGCTGGCCCCTTCAACACCTGAGTCAGACCATTCTAGGGTTTGCTCTGGCGGCGAGGTGAACATCATAAACAAACGGACGGTATCGGCACCGTATTGGTCGATCACCACTTGTGGGTCAATACCATTGTTTTTTGATTTTGACATTTTGCTCATGCCATCAGAAATCACCGGTTGGCCATCTTCTTTATGCCAAGCTTTAAGGACGCGGCCCTTGCTGTCGGTTTCGGTTTCAACTTCGGTTGGCGAAATCCAAATCTTGCCACCTTTTTCACCTTCACGGTAATAGGTTTCGGCCAATACCATGCCCTGACATAATAAACGTTTGAACGGTTCGTCACAGTCGACCAGACCAACATCGCGCAATAATTTGTGGAAGAAACGCGCATATAACAAATGCAAAATCGCGTGTTCAATACCACCGATATACTGATCCACTGGCAGCCAGTAATTGGCTTTCTCAGGGTCAAGCATGGCTTCGTCATTATCTGGGCAGGTGTAGCGGGCGTAATACCAAGATGATTCCATAAAGGTATCAAAAGTATCGGTTTCATGAAAAGCGGGTGCGCCATTAAATTCGGTTTTGGCCCATTCAGGGTCTGCTTTAATCGGCGACTTGACGCCGTCCATCACCACATCTAATGGTAACTCAACAGGTAGTCTTTCTAATGGTACCGCAACATTGCTGCCATCTTCTAGAGTCAAAATAGGGATTGGTGTGCCCCAGTAACGTTGACGAGAAACGCCCCAGTCGCGTAAACGGTAGTTCACTTTAACCTGGCCTTTGCCGGTGGCGATCAACTTATCAGAAATCGCTTTAAAACCGGCGCTAAAATCAAGGCCGTCGAACTCACCAGAATTGATCAATACACCTTTTTCACAAAAGGCTGATTGGCTTAAATCACAAACGATAGCGTCATCGGCATCTGCGGCAGGTTCGATAACTTGAGCAATCTCGATGCCATATTGAGTGGCGAATTCCCAGTCACGTTGGTCATGGCCTGGAACCGCCATCACAGCGCCTGAACCATAATCCATCAATACGAAGTTGGCGATCCAGATGGGCACTTTTTTACCCGTTAATGGATGCTCGGCATAGAAACCGGTGGCGATGCCTTTTTTCTCCATAGTGGCCATTTCAGCTTCGGCGGTATTGGAGATTTTGCATTGTGCGATAAAGTCACTGATGGCAGGGTTGTTTTCGGCGGCTTTTAAAGCCAGCGGATGTTGTGCGGCCACGGCGGCATAGGTGACACCCATCAAGGTATCTGGGCGGGTGGTATAAATGGAGAAGTTGTCTTGCAGACCCTGTTTGGCGGCATCAGCAATATCAAAGGTCATTTCGACCCCTTCAGAGCGACCAATCCAGTTACGCTGCATGGTTTTTACTTGTTCTGGCCAGTCGTCAAGCTGGTCTAAATCATTTAGTAGCTCTTCGGCATAGTCAGTGATTTTAATGAACCACTGTGGAATTTCTTTTTTCTCAACAATGGCACCAGAGCGCCAGCCACGGCCATCAATAACTTGCTCGTTGGCCAATACAGTTTGATCAATCGGGTCCCAGTTGACTGAGGCCATTTTTTTGTAAACCACGCCTTTTTCGAACAACTGAGTGAAAAACCATTGCTCCCACTTATAATATTCTTTATCACAGGTGGCGAATTCGCGATCCCAGTCATAACCAAAACCGAGGCTTTGCAATTGGTTGCGCATATAGTCGATATTTTCGTAGGTCCATTTACCTGGTGCGGTTTTGTTTTTGATTGCCGCATTTTCAGCAGGCAAACCGAACGCATCCCAACCCATAGGTTGGAGTACATTTTTGCCATTAAGGCGTTGAAAACGCGAGACAACATCACCGAGAGTATAGTTACGAACGTGGCCGATATGGAGCCGTCCACTAGGATAGGGGAACATTGACAGACAATAGTATTTTTCTTTACCGGGTTGTTCTGTGGCTTTAAAAGTTTGGTTATCCGTCCAAAATTTTTGAACTTTGGCTTCGATTTCCTGGTGATTAAAAGTGTTTGATTGTGTCTGTGCTGTATCTTGCATTAGCGGATGGCCCATCCTGTTGAATTTGGTGGCTATTTGATATGGTTAGCGGCTTCGCCATAAGGCCGTATAGGATACAGTAGAGAGGGTTGTTTCAACAAGTGTAAAAGTGGATTTCTCGTGGTTTGGGGTGGTAACTGTTGGTAGGCAGGTCATTTATGCCCATGAACCGCTAAAACCGATTCAATTGGCGGGGTAAATCAGCACTTTGTCATTAATAATGCAGCGTTTAAAACTGTCTGAGAGTAAATGCCAATCACTAAGATCAACGCGAAAAGGGATATCTGATTCGGCAAAAGCATCTTTGATATCGCAGATTTTAGTCAAAGACAAAGAGTCGGAGGCTTCGATCACGATATCCAAATCAGAATTTTTCCTAGCATTACCACGCACTCTTGAACCAAAGGCATAAGCTTTGTCACTGGATTGCAAATACAATTTGAGGATGTCATTGATTTGCTCGAAATCGGTGTTGTTGATATCAATCATTTTTTTCAGCCAATCGGGTGGATAAAAGCTGAGCATCGGCCAAAAAGTCTCTGACGCAATGATACACTTCAACTGCTGTTTTTTCTTCGTAAGTATGAGAAGTTTGATTGCGTTGACGATGGTAATCAAACCATGAGTTAATATCGTCAATTAAATAATGCTCTGCGGCAAACCTGAACAGCTCTTTGCGGCTGATACCATCAATCAGGGTTTTACCTACGTTTTCACCCAGCCAAACTCTCATGGCCTTCCAACTGAGTTCGTAGGTAAATTCAAAGTTTTGAATCACTCCGGCTCTGAAAGTTCTGAATTCAGGCTCTGTAACAGTGCCGCCATTGGTGAGATAGCGATCAATCACTTCAATCGATTCTGTTAGAGAACCAATGGCATGGTTAAGAGAAGAAAAATCCAACATAGAAAAAACCGGGCTGTGAAAAATAATGGCTTAATGATAACAAATGATTGCTGACAATTGTATTGAAAACCTTAGGGGTTGGCTTTGTGTTCACGAATCCATGTTATTATTTTCCTAAGTAACGGTCGCGATGCCATTATTCAATAGGATTAAGCTAAGACGTTTTAGCGCGTGAGATCATATTATCAATCTCTTTATTTTCATTAATGAAAAGCAGTTCTATCGCAGGGTTTTTGGTCGCGTAAACTCTGAAAATTTCATCGGCAAATGCCTGGCCAATTCGATTAACGTCTTGGAAATCAAGTACCACGATTTCAAAGTGTTCGATACGGGCTAATAATCTTTTTGCCTGACTTCTGGAGACCAATTGTTCCTGACCAAATCGTGATAATTTGACGGGCACGATGGTTTTGTTAAAGCTGTAATCATCCTCTTCACTGCCAGTATAGGCGTCATAAACGCTTTTGGCGGTTCGTTCGTTGCTAAGGGCGATATTCATGATTATCTTTGTCCCTTCACATTTGATGGTGTTTTGTTCCTTAACTGATGGTGTGTTAAGAGGATTGTTAAGGGCGTCGGTAAAAGCATTGTCAGAAGCATCATGAAAAACGTCAAAGGCTTGGTGTTCATCGTGGGAATAGCATAAACCGCCAGAATCAATCATATAATTGTCAAACATTCTTGAAGTAAAAAAGATGCCTTGTCCGGAATGGTTTTCTGCATCGGTGGTTAATTTACCTTTGGATAATTCAAATATTGCCTGACGTTCATCATACAGATTGTATTCCCGTTTGATGCGTTTAAAGATCCCTTCACCATTGTCGGCAATGATGATGGTTAGTGTGTCTAATGACCTAGTGATGCTGATGATGCACTGGCTGCCTTGAGAGTGGTCGATGGCATTGTTGACCATCTCGGTGAAACCAATAAAAACCATTTCATCAATATTTTCTGCCACACCATCTACAATCCATGCGAAGTGTTCAAAGAATATCTGGCTTTCATCGCTGTTTTTATTCAACTCAACAGTGACAAGGTTTTGTCGGCGAGGTCCGAGGGTATAGCTTCTTTTTTGGGTTGAGCCGTGGGCAATCAGCCACTGTTCGTCCACCAGCTTTTTTAGGTGTTTGCTGACCGCTTGGCGGGTGATGGCAAACATTTGCATTATATAGGCGGCAATATCGTCGGGATGCTGACGCACATTCGCCAGAATCTGATGACGGATTAATTTACCACGAGCTTTTACGGCCATTATGCTGTTTCTTTGTCAACCTTAGTTGAGGTATTGTCAACCTTTGGGTGGGTTATTGTCAACCTTAGCCCTTTTAATATCACCAGTGGCTTTGGCAATAAAAGCAGCATCATTTGGGGCCTCTTCAAGGCAAGCTGCAAGATAGGCGGCTGCTTCTTGTGGTGTGCGAAGGTGTTCGGCAACATCATAGGGCGTGGTTTGAGTTTTATTTATATCAAATAACTGAAATTCATCCTCTAATGAATCATATTCTTTCATGAATTCAGGGTCTTGTTTCCACTCATTTGTCATTTCATTATGTGTTTTCATTGTGGGCCACCAAAGTTAGTTACATTTTCACATTAACGGATTTGTTGATCGTCGTCAATTGCCTTAATTAAACCAATGAACGTTTGTCGTGGATTCTCGTTATTTGGTGCGCATGGCGCACCCTACGGTGGGGCCAGTCGCCCACATCCGCAAACATTTCCCCCCACAAACTCTAAAACCCTGCACCAAAACCCCGATAACTTTGCTATAATCCCGCGCAGTAAAATATTAGCCTGACCGCAGACCTGACTATCTTTAATGACGGTCCAAGGGATCCCGCGGTAAAAACCTCAAGAGCGCATAAATGTCAAACACTCAATTTAGCAAAGAAGTCGACGTAAGACGGACTTTTGCGATCATTTCTCACCCGGATGCTGGTAAAACCACCATCACCGAAAAAGTGCTTTTGTTCGGCAACGCCTTGCAAAAAGCCGGTACGGTTAAAGGCAAAAAATCTGGCCAGCACGCTAAGTCTGACTGGATGGAAATGGAAAAAGAAAGGGGCATCTCGGTCACCACCTCGGTAATGCAGTTCCCTTATTCCGATTGCCTGGTTAATCTGCTCGACACCCCTGGTCACGAAGATTTTAGTGAAGATACCTATCGCACCCTAACGGCGGTGGATTCTTGTTTGATGGTGATTGACTCCGCCAAAGGCGTTGAGGCTCGAACCGTGAAACTGATGGAAGTTACCCGCCTGCGCGATACCCCAATCATTACCTTTATGAATAAGTGTGATCGCGATATTCGCGATCCGGTCGATTTGCTTGATGAAGTCGAAGAAGTGCTGGATATTGCTTGTGCTCCTATCAGCTGGCCGATTGGCTCAGGTAAAGAGTTCAAAGGCATTTATCATATTTTGCGCGATGAAGTGATTTTGTATCAACAAAGTCAAGGCCATACCATTCAAGACAGTATCATTATTAAAGGGCTTAATAACCCGCTAGTGGATGAGCATATTGGTGATTACGCCGAGATTTTGCGTGAAGAAATGGAGTTGGTCGAAGGCGCGTCGCATAAGTTTGATCTGGACTTGTTTTTAGATGGCAAACTGACCCCAGTGTGTTTTGGTACAGCACTCGGTAACTTTGGTGTTGACCATGTACTTGATTGCATCGTGCAATGGGCACCCAAACCGATGGCCCGCGAAGCTGAGCAACGCACCATTATGGCGGCTGAAGACAAGTTCAGTGGTTTTGTGTTTAAAATTCAAGCCAATATGGACCCTAAACACCGTGATCGCATCGCGTTTATGCGGGTGTGTTCAGGTAAATACGAAAAAGGCATGAAAATGCGCCATGTGCGTATCAATAAAGACGTTCGTATTTCTGACGCCGTGACCTTTATGGCGGGCGATCGCGCCAACGTCGAAGAAGCTTTTGCCGGTGATATCATTGGTTTACATAACCACGGTACCATTCAAATCGGTGATTCGTTCTCTGGTGGTGAAAGTATTCGTTTTAGCGGTATTCCTAACTTTGCCCCTGAGCTGTTCCGTCGTATTCGTTTAAGAGATCCACTGAAACA
Organism: Phenylobacterium sp.; assembly: GCA_047617105.1. Taxonomy (GTDB): domain Bacteria; phylum Pseudomonadota; class Gammaproteobacteria; order Enterobacterales; family Alteromonadaceae; genus JABSOG01. Next base: position 8,635 of record JBLGCB010000044.1, read on the forward strand.
AAAGCAACTGCTTAAAGGGCTAGTGCAATTGTCAGAAGAGGGCGCGGTACAGGTATTTAGACCACTAGACAACAACGACTTAATCGTTGGTGCGGTCGGGATGCTCCAGTTTGATGTGGTGGTGCATCGGTTGAAATCAGAATATAACTGTGATGCGCTGTACGAACCCATTAGCGTCTCTACCGCCCGCTGGGTGTATTGCGATGATGACAAGAAAATGGATCTGTTCAAGCGCAAATGCAGCATTAATTTGGCCCTCGATGGCGGTGATAATCTGACTTATATCGCCCCGACTATGGTCAATCTAAATTTAAATATGGAACGATACCCTGATGTCGCTTTCCACAAAACTCGTGAACAATAACTCTTTATTAGTGAAAGGCAGCTTGTTAGCATGAATATCAGAACTATTTTGGCTCAAAGAGCCACACAAGCCATTATCGCCGCCGGACTACCGGCCGATACCAATCCGGCATTAACGCTGAGCACCCGAGCCAATTTCGGTGATTATCAGATCAACGCTGCCATGGGCGCGGCGAAAAGGCTAAAAACCAACCCACGTGAGTTGGGACAAAAGCTGATCGACTGCCTTGAAGTCGATGATTTGGCGACTAAAGTTGAACTGGCCGGACCGGGTTTTATTAACATTCATTTGAAACCCCAATGGTTGGCGAGCCACCTTGATAAGGCGTTTGATGATGCCAAGTTAACGGTCAGCGAACACGCTGAACCTCAAACGGTAGTGGTTGATTATTCAGCGCCAAATTTGGCCAAAGAAATGCACGTCGGCCACCTGCGCTCTACCATCATTGGTGATGCCGTGGTGCGCGCCCTTGAGTTTCGTGGTGATACCGTCATTCGTCAAAACCATATGGGCGACTGGGGGACTCAGTTTGGTATGTTGCTGGCCCATTTGAGCGACCGTTTGGCCGCCGATGAAGTGGCAGAAACCGCTTTGGCAGATTTAGAAAACTTTTATCGTGAATCGAAAAAACGCTTCGACAATGAAGAAGGTTTTGCCGATCGCGCCCGTGATTATGTGGTTAAACTGCAAGGCGGCGATGCGCATTGCATGAAGTTGTGGCAACAGTTTATCGATGTATCGGTGCATCACAGTGAAGAAATTTACCACCGTCTTAATGTGACTTTAACGAGTGACGATATCATGGGTGAAAGTGCTTATAACCACGATTTGGCCAATGTGATCAGCGAACTTAAAGCCAAATCTTTGGCGGTTGAAAGCGAAGGCGCGCAAGTGATGTTTTTGGATGAATTGGCTGATAAAAAGGGCAATCCTTCGGTCTTTATCGTGCAAAAATCTGGCGGCGGTTATTTGTATTCGACCACCGATTTGGCCGCTTGTCGTCACCGTTCTTTCACCCTAAAAGCCGATCGAATCATCGTGTTTACTGATGCTCGTCAAGCACTGCATTTTAAACAAGTGATTGTCGCGGGTCGTAAAGGCGGTTTCTTGCGTGAAGAAACGGCTTATCAGCATTGTCCATTTGGCATGATGTTAGGCAGCGATGGCAAACCGTTTAAAACTCGTACTGGTGGTACAGTTAAGCTGGTTGAGTTACTGGATGAAGCGATGGAGCGAGCTGAAAAGCTGGTCAATGAACGTGAAAGTGATTTGAGCGACGAAGAACGCAAACAGATTGTCGGTAAGCTCGGCATGGGCGCGGTGAAGTTTGCTGACCTATCAAAAAATCGTACCAGCGATTACGTGTTTAGCTGGGACACCATGTTAAGTTTTGATGGCGCGACGGCACCGTATCTGCAATATGCTTATACCCGGGTCAGCAGTATTTTTCGTAAAGCTGGCACTCAAGGTGAAAACCTGACTGGTCATATCATCATTGAAGCCGATGCCGAGAAAGCGTTGGCACTTAAGCTGTTACAGTTTGAAGAAGTGATGGATGTGATGATTGCTGAATGCACGCCACATGTCTTGTGTAGTTATTTATATGAAGTGGCCAGCTTGTACATGAGTTTCTACGAAGCGTGTCCAATTCTCAAAGAAGGCATTGAAGAAGCGACCCGTAATAGCCGCTTGAAATTATGCCAACTGGTGAGCAGAACATTGGCCACCGGGTTAGATGTGTTAGGCATCGATGTAATGGAAAGAATGTAAGCACACTCATCTTTCGCATCATAACGGCGTTATTTTCGTACTCAAACAGTTACATATGGTCATATGCGCCTGTTTTCCGTGCGAAAATGCCTTGTTCTGAAGCGAAATCTAAGCACGCTTAAAATTGGAAGCTGAAGGAAATAAACAATGAAATTAGATGACTTAAGAAGAGAATACCTGAGCGAAGGGTTAAAACCACAAGATTTGGCCTCGGAGCCGTTTACTCAGTTTGAAAAGTGGTTGCAACAAGCCATTGACTTGAAACTAAAAGATCCAACCGCGATGTGTGTGGCCACGGTAGACGCCAGCGGACAACCGTCTCAGCGTATTGTGTTGTTGAAAGATTTTAACCGCGACGGTTTTGTGTTTTATACCAACCTTGGCAGTCGCAAGGCGCTGGATATTGAACAAAACAACAAGGTCAGCCTGCATTTTCCATGGCATGGCATTGAGCGTCAGGTCAAAGTGTATGGCACCGCTGAACGACTACCGACCAGTACGGTGATGAAGTATTTTCTTTCTCGCCCTAAAGAAAGCCAACTGGCCGCATGGGCGTCAGATCAAAGCCGTCCGGTATCATCACGGCAGGTATTGATGCAAAAATTCAGTGAAATGAAACATAAGTTTGCTAAGGGTGAAGTGCCTTTGCCGTCATTTTGGGGTGGTTATGTGATCAAACCACACCAGATTGAATTTTGGCAGGGCGGCGAAGCTCGCTTGCATGACCGATTTATGTATACCTTAGATCAGGGCGATTGGCACATTGAACAATTGGCGCCGTAAAAAAAGGCCAACATGACATTCATCGACAGCCATTGTCACCTTGATTTTGCCTGCTTCGACGCCGATCGCGAAGCCGTTATCAGCAGTGTCACAGCGGCCATAGTGCCTGCTGTTGGCGCTGACAATTGGTCAGCGGTATTAGCACTGGCCAGCAACCATCCGAATGTTTATCCTGCTTTGGGTATTCATCCTTGCTTTATTCCCACGGAACAAGACGTAACCCCGCTCATCGACCAACTAACCGCACTCATCACCAGCAACCGAAGCAACATAGTTGCGATTGGTGAATGTGGACTCGATTTTGTTCATGCTAACGATGAGGCGCAACGTCAATTGCAGTTGGTTTATTTTACCGCGCAATTGCAGCTGGCCAAGCAGTTTGCCTTGCCGGTGATCCTCCACCATCGTAAAAGCCATGACATTATATTGCGCAGCTTAAGACAACGGCAGTTGGCCCAGGGTGGGGTGATCCACGCATTTTCGGGTAGCTATCAACAGGCGATGCAATATATTGATTTGGGTTTTAAGCTGGGGATTGGCGGCACCATCACTTACGACCGGGCGATAAAAACTCGGCAGGTGATTGCTAGAGTACCGTTGGAGGCGTTGGTATTAGAAACCGATGCCCCAGATATGCCCATTTATGGCCGCCAAGGAGAACGCAATAGTCCGCAGTTTATCGGTGAAATTTTTGCGGTATTGTGTTTATTGCGTGAGGAATCGGCCCAGGTAATTGAACAGACATTGCTGGCGACCACCAAAGATTTATTTGGACTTACGTTCTCACCCGAAAAGAATTACGACTAAAGCGAGAAAATCCACGCGTCAGCATAAACCCAATCACCCCGGATAATAGCAGCATCAACATTATTTGGCGCATATTGGTTTTGTGCATAAAGAGTGGCTTTTTTAAAGCCTGATGCTGAAGGTAGTTGATGCGTAAATAACCCATCAGACGGTTATTGGCTCTGATTTCGCTAATATACACTTTGCTTGGTGGGACTTTGCCTTGCGGGGCAAGCTCAGCGGGTTGTTCAGCTTCAATGATTATTTCCTGTTCAGGCGCTTGTTGTTTAACTTCACCATTTTCAACCGTCACTACTGGCTCTATCAGTTTTGGTCCATATTCAGGTTCTGTCTCAGGTTCAGGTTTATCACTTTGTGCACTTTGGGTTACTTCGACATCCGGTTGAACGAGGGGATAACGGGCATAATGCGCATCTATGGCACTGATGGCACCCTCAGATTGGGCAATGAGTTTGCCGCTTTTATCGAAAATAACCGATTGGCTGATATACGGGTTGGTCACTAAATCGTTGAGCATCAGGGTTAATTTGTCGGTTTGTTTTTTCTCCATCAGGCGCACAGCGACCAATGCGCTTTGCTCAGTGAGTTGACGGGTGAGGGCAGATACCGTTTCTGATTGCATATAACTGCCGTCTGAGTCGGCATTCACCCACATATTCAGTACTGTAATCAGTAACACCACAGAGAGGCTGATTTGGGATAAACGACGATAAACGGATGTGGTATTTAGCTGGGGTTGTTTCATTGGTTAATGATAGGCAAAAGCCTGCACAGAGTAAACTAAAAGATGAGTTTGGTGAACAATCCTGATAAACTGGTTTTTTTATGTTACAAATGTTGTAATTGTTTGAGTACCAAAATAACGCCGTGATGGTGGAAAAGATAAGTACGCTGAATAGTTACCAAAGTGTTTTTGTATTTCAGAAGGGTGTCCAGTGTCCGATTTGGCAGATGACAAGCAAGAGAACCACCATGATTTGGTGGCGTCGATCAATATTCTAAAAAATGCCTTGCCCAAAATGACCCATTTGGCGATCCCGCCAACCCCGGAGAATTATGCGGTTTGGTATCAATACTCGCAAGGTTCCATTCTTCAACTCAATAGTAAAATTGATGAACTTATTAGCCATCAAAATCCCTTTTCGCCAAGCCTTAATCACCAGCTTTATGTCGATTATGTGGCACCAAAATCCACTGAAATGTTGGAAAATGCCCACCAAGATACCGAGTTGCTGATACGCAATTTGATGGGCAAAATTCAAAATATGCATTCGGGCACTAGTCATTTTTCAGGAGAATTAGAACATTTTCAGGATATTCTATCGACCCACCCAGATATTGAAACCCTCAGCACCTTGGTCGCCGATTTGCTCGATGAAACCGATAAGGTCACTCGCTCTAATGACGCGATGAAAGACTCTCTGGCCAAAATGGGTGAGAAGGTGATTGACCTCAAGCAAAATATGGCCACTTTAAACCAAGCAGTATTAACAGACCCGTTGACGGGTATCGCCAACCGTCGTGCTTTTGACGAGACGCTGACCCAATACTTCGAGGATAGAACCACATCAGCCCAACAGAATAAACCCGCCAACAAGGGTTATTGTTTGTTGATGCTTGATATTGATTATTTTAAAAAATTTAATGACACTTTTGGTCATGCAGTTGGTGATAAGGTATTAGTATATGTTGCCAACGCCATCAGTAATGCCATTAAAGGCGATGACTTTGTTGCCCGCTTTGGTGGTGAAGAGTTTGTGATTTTATTGCCAAACACCGACTACAAGGGAGGTTTGGCCGTGGCCGAACATATCCGCGTCAAAGTGGGTGGCCAAAAGTTGGCGGTGAATAAAGGCGAGACCAACATCGGGCATGTGCCAGTATCAATTGGTGTTGCTTTGATGAACGACAGCGATTACGCCCTGTCGTTCATCGAGCGTGCCGATAAAGCTTTGTACCATGCAAAAAATAATGGCCGTAATCAGGTCATTGGCGAACAACAACTAAAATAATTGCCCAGCGCACTCATCGCATCCATCATAACGGCGTTACTTTCGTACTCAAACAGTTGCATATATCCTATATGCGCCTATTTTCCGTGCGTCTCTTTACAGTGGGAAAGGGCCTTGCTCTGAAGCGAAACCCAAGCACGCTAAACAGTTACCAATTACAATATAATTATTTAGGAATCCAAATCAGTGTCAGATGCTTATTACCCATTGGCCCAAGCCGATGCCACCAAGGTTTTATCATTAACCGAATTATCTCAACATTCTCCCTTAAACCGAGGCCCCGATGCCTTACTTTGTCGCCTCGAAGCCAATCAATTAATGGTTTGTCAGGGCCATATGGCGATGGGGTCAGCCCTTAAACTGGTCATTTTTGGTCAGCAATTGTCTGGCGACAGCCTGTATACCGTATTATTGGCGCTGTGTGCATTCGGTGATTCACCACTAAGCCTACAAAGTTACCAACCAGTTGAACAGCTGGCACCTGCTGCGGTGATTTCAGGTTTTAACGATGTTGCCGCGGTTAAGTCGCTGATCACTGAACTTGCGCCGCAATTGGAGATTGAAATGGCCTTGGTCGATAACCCGCCAAACTTGGCACAACCCGGTGTGTTGTTGATGGATATGGATTCAACCGCGATTGAGATTGAATGTATTGATGAAATTGCGGTGTTGGCCGGAGTCGGAGAAGAAGTGGCTGCGGTCACCCGTCAAGCAATGCAGGGCGAATTAGATTTTGCCCAAAGCCTTAGGCAGAGGGTCGGCGCGTTACAAGGGGCCGATGAAAGTATTTTGGCCAGTGTCGCTGCCACCTTGCCATTAATGCCGGGCCTAGAGGCCCTAGTCGCGCATTTACAACATAAAGGCTGGCAAGTGGCCATTGCTTCGGGCGGTTTTACTTATTTCACCGAGCATTTAAAGTCACAACTGGGATTAACCGCCACTTTTGCCAACCAACTAGAAATTGTCGATGGCAAACTGACTGGCCAGGTATTAGGGGATATTGTTGATGCCGATACTAAGGCACAAGTCATTGAATCACTGGCGCAGCAATATGATATTGATGCTCAGCAAACCGTGGCGATTGGTGATGGTGCCAATGATTTGAAAATGTTAAACAAAGCGGCGCTTGGGGTGGCTTTTCATGCCAAACCGATAGTGCGACAACAGGCGCAAGCGGCGATTAACCAGGGCAGCTTAATGCAGCTGTTGTATTTACTGTTACCTGCGCAATGATTGAGCAACAATCCTTATATATCCCCGATGGCGCGCATCAATTGCATTTGCGTCATGTATCTAACTCAAATGCCTCAGATAGCTCAGATACGAGAGCAAAGCCGGGCCAACCGGTATTGCTGGTCCATGGCGCGATTGAAAATGGGTTAATTTTCTATACCAAAAAAGGTAAAGGTTTGGCCTGTTATCTGGCTGGGCAGGGCTTTGATGTTTACGTGCTCGATTTACGTGGACGGGGTGAAACCAAACCCCGCATTCAACCCTTCGATGATTATGGTCAGACCGAGACCATCAAAACCGACCTGCCGTTATTTATTGATTTTATCTACCAGCGTAACCCGCAACCCATCCATTTAATGGCCCATTCCTGGGGCGGTGTATTGGTGACTGCAATGTTGGCTCGTGCGCCGCAATATTTGAGCAAAGTTAGGTCACAGGTATTCTTTGGTACCAAGCGTAAAATCAAGGTGGTTAATATTGAAGTGCTGTTTAAAATCAGTTTGATGTGGCGGCTGATAGCCCCCGTGCTCGCCCGGCGGGTGGGTTTTTTACCGGCCAAGAAAATTGGCTTTGGTTCTGATGATGAAACCATTAAATCTCATTCACAAGGTATGCACTGGACCAAGTCTAAGGCGTGGATTGACAGTGATGATAACTTTGATTATCACCAAGCTTGCGCTGATATCCAATGGCCACCAACGTGGTTTATTGCCGCGGTTAATGACAAAGCACTGGGTCACCCGAAGGATGTGAAGGGGTTTATGGATGAAGCCAATTATGGTGAAGCAAAATATACCTTGCTGGCGAAGGCGGGCGGATTTGCGCAGGATTATGATCATATCTCGATGCTAACTGCCGCGGGTGCGGTTGATGACCATTTTGTCCAAATCGCACAGTGGTTAAAAGGTACGTAACAACACCCAACCCCCCATCATAAATTCAAATTCGTTACCTCATCAAAAAAGAACTGTTTCGCCTGTTGCTGAATTTTGATATCAGTATCGCTAAAGCCGTAGCGCAGCAGCATTTCATCACTAATATCAATGGCATCGGCGACCCCGATGACGCCCCACAGTTGTTCTTCAAGCACTCTGGCGCGGTGTTTGGCGTAGTTGCCGACATATTTCAGTTCTTTGGCAATATAATCAACATCTGGTCGACCGGTGCGAGAAAGGTGGATGCGATAGGCGAAAAATAAATCGTCTTCTTGGGCGGCATCAATAAACTTAATATGCGAATGGTCAATCCGCAAATCTTCGATAACCTCAATGGTCATTGCTTCTTCAATTTGGCGTTCATTGCGTTTCACTCTGAGTAAAAATTCACAGATGTTTGGCGCATCCTGACGCTTCATGGTTTTTAAAATCTCGGTGTAAACTTTAACCACCATATCGTTAAGGGCCAGAGGGTATGAGGTATAGTCACATTCGGGCGCGGCAAATTTGGCCATGAGTTTGTGTAAACTGTTGTCTTGACCGCCGCGACCAATCACATCAAGGCTAAAACGCACGCCTTTGCGGTGAATAAAAAATGGCATATTGGCGCAGACGTTAACGTACATATTGCGCATAGCCAATGGCAAACCAGGGATGGTATCGCTTTCTTCGGCGGCAGTCAGTTTAGTGCGATTGCCCTGAATCAACTGCTGAAAAAACTTCTTGCCGACATGTTGATCACTTTGTTCATAAACCCGGATGTTGACGATTTTTCTGTTTTTACTCACCATCACCACTTCGTAGGGTAGGCGATTGAGTTTGAATGAGGTGGTGATTTTTTGCAGTTGTGGCAAGGTCACGAGCACCACATCGGTTTTGACTAACTCACAAGGGGCGTCGAGTTCAATCTGCATTCCCTTGGTCGAAAAATCTAAGCTATTGCCTTTGATGGCTTTAAATTGTGGCTGCTCTATGGTGACTTCTGTGTCATATAAAAAACGCGTTTCTTTGCGCAAATTAACATAATCAACCGCAACCTCCTCAATGTGCAAAGGTGCTTTGTTGATTGGTAAACCAAAAATCTTTAAATCATTGGCTTGGCTTTTATTAAACTCATAAGATTGATATTGTTTGGCCGTTTTGAGTTCAGTGATATCGGTTAACGCCAGTATCAGGCTGGTATCGTGTAATACCCCGGCGACTCTGGCTGAGGGTGGACGGTTCATAAATTTCACTTCATCACTGGCACTGTCAGGCAGAGATAACGGAATATGGGCGCTGTCATAAGAAGCATTCATCAGTTGAACTTTATGTACCCGCCAGTTGGCTTTACGGGCACCAAAACTAAAAAATAGATGCTTGAGATGCTCGTCGCTTTCTAATTCTTCTATCAGTGCCGCGTAATGGGTGATCCGGCCTTTGGTTGAATGGGTGAAGCTATAAAGAATCGATTCATGAGGATCTTCGCCTTCAATCAGGCGCTCAATGCGCTTGTGATTAAAGACTTCACTGAGCACGATCTGTTGCTCGTGATTACGCCAGTAACGCAGCACAAATTTGTTGTTTTCGGTGGTTAACACCGCTTTGATGGCGTATTGGCCTTCATGCTGGCCAATAAACAACGGCAGAGAAGTGATCCGTGGCATGTAATATTGTTCATAACCCTTGATGATCACTGCTTCTTCGGTGTTCTCCATATTGACTTTATAACGGCGTTTATTGCCATTGATAAAGTTATTGAGAAATTCATTAAATGCCTGAGTTTTTTCCCCGTAGGTGCGTTTCATCCGCACATATTGATGGGGTTCGATATCTTCGGTCGCGACCACTTCATATTCAATGCCGCTGGACAGACCCAAGGCGAATTCTTCCTCGAGTCCTCTAAAATGCATTTTCACCAACTGACCTGGGGCGATATCGACAGCAATAGGTAACTTAACTTTACTGCCACTAACAGATAAATCTGACGAGGTGCCTTTGATGTTCTCACGTTCATTTAATTCTAATTCAACCGAAATGCTGTAATTCATCCGTTCTTCAGAACGAATGGCATAACTTTGAAATTGTATCCGATCGGCTTTAAACGGGATAGCGACTGTGGCGGCGACTTCGATCTCTTGGATTTGAACTTTTTCTTTGGGCAAGTCTTTTTCGATCAGCCTTTGCTGCTGCTCTTTACGATGTTTTACTCGGTGATTGTTTTCGGTGCTGGTGGTTTGCTCATATACCCCGGTGGTGTATTCGCCGTAATAGCCGATTTCGCGCTCAAAGACCTTAATGGCCTGATAATCTAAATAATGAATTTGGCCTTGATATTCATAAGAACCGACTTCACCATCAACATGGCCCCTTAAATCAATAAAGCGGCTATTGCTTTTTTTCAGTCGATTGAGTTCCATCTTGATTTGAAACTGCTGCGGCTTGGTCAGTTCATTGGTCATGCCTTTAAACAATTCATCAAAATCCGTTGCCTGGATCACAGGCACGAGTTGATCGATAATATGTTGAAATTCTTCCAGACTGTTGCTCATGACCGTAAATCAGACTCCAATACTATTAAATTAAACCAGATAATGATGGATAATACCATTGCTACCCACCTGAATAAGCGATAGGGTGTCAAAAAATTATCTCTCACAAATGCCGCGCCGTCAATATAGCGGTGTTTGGACATTGTAAAAACAATGAAAGCAATAAGTGTGCCTTCATCAACCATAGCGTAGGAAAAATATTATGGCAAAAGCAAAAGTTGCCTATGTATGTACAGATTGTGGTGCTGAATATTTACGCTGGCAGGGTCAGTGTAGTGAATGTAAAGCCTGGAGTACAGTCTCTGAATTTAGAGTGGGTGCTGCGCCTGCGAAACGTAATGACCGTCGAGACGGTTATGCCGGTGCGCTGCAAAGTGAAGTGCAAACCCTAGACAGTATTGATTTACAAGAATTGCCGCGATTTTCGACCGGTTATCACGAGTTTGATCGGGTGCTGGGTGGTGGTGTGGTGCCGGGGTCGGCGATTTTGATTGGTGGCTCGCCGGGCGCGGGCAAAAGTACCTTGTTATTGCAGGTGATGTGTCACCTGGCCCAATCGATGAATGCCTTATATGTCACCGGGGAAGAATCGTTGCAGCAAATCGCGATGCGCGCTAGCCGACTTGGTTTGCCGACCAATAAATTACGAATGCTGGCCGAAACCGGGGTTGAAAACATCTGCTTTAAAGCCGAAAAAGAGCAGCCTCGTATTATGGTCATCGACTCCATTCAGGTGGTGCATATGGCTGATGTGCAATCGGCACCGGGGTCGGTATCGCAGGTCAGAGAGTCGGCGGCGTTTATCACCCGTTTTGCTAAACAGCACAATGTCGCCATCATCATGGTGGGTCATGTCACCAAAGATGGCTCACTGGCTGGTCCTAAGGTATTGGAGCATTGTATTGATTGCTCGGTGATGCTTGAAGATACCAGTGATAGCCGCTTTCGCACCATCAGGGGTAATAAAAACCGTTTTGGTGCAGTTAATGAACTGGGTATTTTTGCCATGACCGATAAAGGTTTAAAAGAAGTCAAAAATCCGTCGGCGATATTTCTTAACCGGGCAGAAGAACATTCTGCTGGCAGCATCGTGATGGTGATTTGGGAAGGCACCCGGCCGTTGTTGGTCGAAATTCAAGCGCTGGTCGATCACTCCCAACTGGGCAACCCGAGGCGGGTGAGCGTTGGTCTCGATCAAAACCGTTTGGCGATGTTACTGGCGGTGATGCACCGCCATGGTAATTTGCAAATGAGTGATCAGGATGTATTCGTTAACGTGGTTGGTGGGGTCAGGGTGACCGAGACTGGCGCAGATTTGGCTTTATTGCTGGCGCTGGTATCGAGTTTTAGAGATCAGGTATTGCCCCAAGATTTGGTGGTATTTGGTGAAGTGGGATTGTCTGGTGAAATTCGCCCGGTGTCTAGCGGTCAGGAAAGGCTCAGCGAAGCGGCCAAACACGGCTTCACCCGCGCGATTGTGCCTAAGGCCAATATGCCGAAAAACCCCATCGAAGGGATGGAAGTCATCGGCGTAAACAAGTTGTCTCAGGCGCTGGAATCGATATAAAGCAAGGGACAACAGGGCATAACCTGTTTGGCCGCCAATATTTGCGCGGTCAAAGCCCGGGCGATTGTTCAACCGTCACACTTCGTAACACATTACCGGGGTTGTTTACGCAATTCTCGGGGCTAAACCGCAGACATTATCTATACCCTGTATTACTCTTAACAGCAATTAGTGGTATCTGAGTATGATTAAGATCGACGATGAATAAATGGCAAAAATTGTTGGCGGTATTGTTGTGTATTGGAGCAGGCGTGTTTTGTTTTCGCGTGATCTCCAATGTTCAGTATGAACGGGATTTGGCCGAAAAGCGCTCCTCTCCACAGGCTCAGTTGCCCGATACCGTGGTGCCGTTGGGTTATGCCTTAACCCTGCGCGTTGATCCGCAAAAGGCCGGATTCTCAGGCGTGGTGAAAATTCAGCTGCAAATCAAAAAAGCGGTCAAAGAAATCTGGCTGCATGGTCAAAATATCAGCGCCAGCCATGTCACCCTCCATACACAAGATGACTCGATTGACTTGAGCTATCAAGAAATGGGTGATTCTGGGGTCGTACATCTGACCACCAAACGGACCTTATTACCCCAAACCGCCGAGCTTGAAATTCATTATACCGCCGCTTACGACCCGCATTTACTGGGTTTGTATAAAGTTGAAGATAACCAGCTACCCTATATATTCAGCCAATTTGAAGCCATCGGTGCCCGTAAAGCCTTTCCGGGCTTTGACGAACCTCGCTTTAAAGTGCCTTTTGACTTGACGCTAGAAATCAAACAGGGTGATAAAGGCTTTACCAATACGCCTCAAATCAGCAGTGAAAACTTGGCAGATGGTTATCAACGACTGACATTTGCCACCACCAAACCCCTACCCACTTACCTGCTGGCGTTTGCCGTGGGCGACTTGGATGTGGTGGAATACCAGCCAGTGCCAGCGTCATCGGTGCGCGCCACACCACTGCCGTTGCGGGGCATTGCAGTGAAAGGTAAGGGCAAGCAACTTCAATTTGCCCTACAAAACACCGCGTCGATATTGGCCATATTAGAGGATTACTTTGGCACCCCTTATCCTTATCAAAAACTCGATTTAGTTGCGGTGCCAGATTTTGCAGCCGGGGCGATGGAAAACGCTGGCATTATTACCTATCGTGAGCAGCTATTGTTATTGGGCGATTCACCCACTTATGCCGAGCAGCGTGCTTTTGCTAGGGTGCATACCCATGAATTGTCGCACCAATGGTTTGGCAATTTGGTGACCATGCCTTGGTGGGATGATATTTGGCTTAACGAAGCGTTTGCCACTTGGATAACCAATAAAGCGGTCAACCAGTGGAAACCGGGTTTTGAATTTAGTCGTAACCTGATGCGTCGTGGCCACTGGGTGATGACCGAAGATGCACTGGTGTCGGCCAGGCCAGTGCGTGAAAAAATTACCAGCAATGATGATATTGAAAATGCCTTTGACCGTATCACCTCGGCCAAAGGCGGTGCGGTATTACAAATGTTTGAACGTTTTATTGGCGAGCAGACCTTTCGAAAAGGGGTGCAATATCACCTCAAACGTTTTGCTTTTGGCCATGCCGATGCCGATGATTTTATTGAGTCTATTGAACATGTGTCTGGCAATAGCGGCTTAAAAGCGGCTTATTTTAGTTTTTTGACCCAACCGGGCGTGCCCAAAGTTGAGGTCGACTGGCATTGCAGTGGTAGCGGCGCTGATAGCGTGGTGAATCTGAGCCTCAAGCAATCGCGTTATTTACCGCTGGGCAGCACTGGCAATAGTGAACAGCTGTGGAATTTGCCCGTTTGTTTGACCTTGATTGATAATAATCCGTTGGCGGCAAGCCATCGTTCAGCACCGGTGTGCACCATAATTACCGAGGCCGAACAAAGTCTGACCGTGCGAGAAGATTGCCCGGTGGCGGTGATGCCCAATAATGAAGGTAGTGGTTATTATCGCTTTAGTTATCCTCAGAGCAAGTGGTTTGGTTTATTGGGGCAGTTCAAAGCATTGTCGACGGTGGAGAAATATGCGGTCGCCAACAACCTTGCGGCGGCTTTTAGGGATGGCGATATTGATGCCAGTTTTTATATTAATGCGGCAAAACCTTTTGCTCGCGAAGAACAGTGGGATTTAATCACCGCCCCGATGCATGGATTGGCCTTTATTGACGATTACATTGCCAACCCGAGTGAAAAAGAGCAACTGGCGGTATTTTTGGATGAGTTGTATCGACCACTATTAAATCAGTTAGGCTTACAGGCCCGCAGTGCGCGCGACAAAAAGACCCCGGTGGGCACCTCATTGTTACGCCGCCAGCTGATTGAATTTATGGCATTGCGGGTGAAAGATGCTCAGCTTAGAGCGCAATTGCTGGGGTTGGCCAAAAGCTACATCGGTTACCTGGGTAACCAGCAATTGGATACGTCGGTACTCAACCCTGATTTGGTTTACGCCGCTTTGGCGGTGGCCGTTGGAGAGTTGGGCAAGCCCTATTTTGATGCGTTAAAGGATCGGATCCATGAGTCCAGTGATGCGATGTTCAGACAACGCGGTTTGGAAGCATTGGGCGCGGCGGTTGACCCTGAACTGGCCAAAGAGGTCAGGAGTATGGTGCTATCACTATCTTTGAAAAATAACGAGCGGGCTTATCTGGTCAGCTCACAGCTGCGTAACGTTGAACATCGTCCGGCGGTGTATCAATGGTTAAAATCTTATTTTGGCGTGCTGTCGGCGGTGTTGCCACAAAGCCTGATGGCCATCAGCCCTAAGGTTGCCAGCGGTTTTTGCAGCAAAGAACGGGCGCTAGATGTCGCGACTTTTTTCAGTGATAAAATTGATAATATCGCCGGGGCTAGGCATCATTTAGAAATGACGCTAGAGCGGATTAATATTTGTGTTGCGATTAAAGCCAATCAACAGGGGCTGTTGTTTGCGGGGAAGGGGGGTTTGTAATAAGTCGAATTTTTCCGTAAATGATATCGTAGGGTGCGCAATGCGCCAAGCTGTTGAAAAAGTCCAATTTGACCGTAGGATGGGTAGAGCCTAAAGCGAAACCCATCAGAATTTGGCAATAAAAGGTGGTTTTACGGCAGCTTCTGACACAAATGATGGGTTTCGCTGTAGCGACAGCCCGGTGCGCTCTACACCATCCTACGACGATTAAATCAACAGGCTGGCGCACCATTAACCATCCGATATCTCATTACCAAAATACTTAAATGCGTTTGATCTCATCACTAAAACCTCTTAAATCCTGCAAATCATTTTCAATTACATAGTCGACATTGCCCCAAACAGGTAGATAATTTGAACCTGGGGTAAATATTGTCGCACTAAGGTGCAAACTTTTTGATGCAGTGGGTCGTTGTTGATAGCGTCAAGCATACGGTTTAGCCGTGCCCAATGGGTGCAGGGAGAATATTGTAATTGTGCTGGATATTACTAACCTTGTCAAAAGCTGTTTCCTTACTTTATCACCGCCAAACAACCAACAAAAAAAAGACCCGCAATACCAAAGGCATTACGGGTCTTCATGACTACTTCGCTCTACTGATTAATCAACAAAACGAATGGCATTAGGATTCAACGTCGTCAACATCCGACCACCAATCTTGGCGTTAGTGTTGGTATTAATCAAATCAACCCCTGGCGTCGCAGGGTTAACCGCACTCACCCATAAGGTGTTTGAGGTATCCAAGGTGATAAAGGTGATGGTTTCAGTGCCATTACCGCCAACATCGCTAGCGACTATTGCGCCAGTGGTTGGGTTGAACTCATACAATGTACTGGTTTCATTGAAGTCGGCGTCAAATGCACTGGTAAAGAAGTAACCTTTTTCATCAGATACCACCACACTGCCTTCAATCATGCCGGTGGCATTGTCGGTGATGGCTGCGGCCGTTAATACTGGACTCAGACTGTAATCTGTTGGATTGATTGCTTCAATTCGACTCATGCTCACATCTGCCGGGAAGTATGGGCTGCGGGTGGTGACATAAACTTTGCCATTGCTGCCGTAAATGCTGTCTTCCAGTGGATTGACGCCCATCACCGGAATACCTTTAACCGCATCATCGGCATTGGCGTTGGTCTCAATCTCTAAGTCTGTTTCAGTGTCAAATACTGCTACATAGGCGGTGTCTGGTACCCAGCTATCTGACATTCTTTGCATCACGATAAACAGTTTACCATCGACGATGGTTGCTGCCGATGGGCGAGGGGTGCCGTTCACATTACCCGGTAAAATGTAGTCAGTTAGGCTCAGCTCACCAATTTTAAAGTCTTCGGCTTGTTCGGCTTGAGGGTTAACAATCCATACTGTGTCGGTATCATACCGAATCAAATAGGCTTTGGTTGCACTGACAAAGGCCAATGAGTAGGCGTTGCTGTCGGTGCTGACCCCTGAATCATTGGTTGAAAAAGACCACAGTCGGCTGCCCGGGATGGCGTTGTTGTATTTGTCTATCTTATTTAAACTGCCACGGCCGATATGGTAGATATCTGATTGATAAGTATTGATGGTGTAATCAGAGCGGTCTTTAACATAAAAACCACCAGTGACCTGCTGGGTTTGGCCATTTAAAAAGGCCACTTCTGAACTGGCATAATCGGGTGAAATGGTCTGTACAACCGCATTGCTGACCGGATCAAGTACATCTGTTACCGTGACTTCAATGGCCAATTCGCTGCTGAGATTACCTTCACCATCATCGGTGACGACAACATTGAGTGAATAAGGACCTGTTTCGCCAATATCGTAATCAGGTGCCGTGATAAAGCTCAAGTCGCCTGAATTATTGATGCTAAATAGTGAGGCATCAGCGCCACTGACGCTAAAAGTGATGGTGTCGCCATTCACATCGGCAGCGTCATAGGTGCTGACCGCAGTGGTGTTTTCTGCCACGCTTGGGCTGGTATTACCGCTGACCAATGGCGCGCTATTGGTGCTTTCTACCACATCGCTAACAGTGACCTGAATGGCTAATTCACCAGCAAGTGTACCTTCGCCATCATCGGTGGCGACCACGGTGACCGCAAATGGGCCTGCGCCGCCAGTTTCAAAATCTGGTGCTGTGATAAAACTCAACACGCCCGCAGTGGTGATGCTGAACAGTTCGGCATTGGTGCCGGTAATTGTCAGTGTCACTGCGTTACTTTCGGCATCAGTGGCGACGTAGGTGCCGACAGTAGAACTGTTTTCTGCCACTGTTGGGCTGGCTTCACCTGTCACTACCGGGGCGGTGTTGGTGTCTGGGGTGGTTGGTGTTGGCGGCTGAGCGCTGTCAAAGGCGTCTTCAACCAAACTGTCTGAGCCGCAACCGACTAACAGGGTGGCGCTGGCCAATAAACTTAAACTCAGTAAACTTTTTTTGAACGGTAGTAACATTTAAAGATCCTCTATGGACAATTTGAGTTGGATGCTGCGGCCCTGTGCGGGTCGGTTGGCAAGGTCTTGATAGTCTTCATCAAACAGATTGTTAAACGCTAAACTGACATTAAACGCATTGCGCTGCCAGTTTAAGTATAAGTCGGTGGTGACCCGGTTGGCCGGGTTGCCGTTGCCAATGTTATCGGCATCGGCAAAGGTGTTGGTACGGTTGAAATACAGTTCGCGGTCGACACTGGTTTTTAAGTTGACGCGCCAGCTTGGGTTAAATTGGTATTCAACGGCGACGCTGTATTGCTGGTGATAAATGCCGGGTAATTTTTTGTCATCAAAAGCGACAAATACAGATTCGTTGCTGCTACTGATAATGTTGCTTTGCAGCATCACCGACAACGCAGAACTGAACTGATAATGGCCCTGCAATTCAAACCCTTTGACGGTGGCGCTGCTGACATTTTGATAGCTGCCGACATTATCTGAGTTAAAAATGGCAACAATCGAATTATCAAGCTTTTGGTGATAAATCGATGAGGTAATCGAGTAATTTTTACCACGCTGTTCTGCGCCAAGCGAGATGGTTTTGGCTTCTTCTGGCAGTAAATCGTCATTGCCTTTAAATGATCCCCGATCACCAAATAATTCAAACAGGGTTGGGGTTCTGACGCCATTGCTGTAACTGCTAAAGGCCTTAAACGCGCCGTTGTTGTGGTTAAGATGATAGCTCAATCCCAGCTCTTGAGTACCGTAGTCTTTATCGACGTTTAAACGCTCGGCATTGGGGTTGTTAATGGCAATGTTGGTGTTTTTTTCTTGCAACTGGCTAAGCAACAGGTAAGCGCTTAGTGGATTCGATTGTGGTTGCCATTCAAAACGCGAACCGAAGTTTAATTGCTTTTGCACCGCTGAAATATCACATAGACCAATGCCATTGCAGCTGGTGGGTTGACCATTGGTGGTGCTTGTTGAGATAAATTCCTGACGACTGAAATCGGCAAAAGGGGTGATAGTGAAGGCAGCTAGGGTGAAATAGGGTCTAACGGCCACATTTTGCTTGTTAGTGTCGTAATCCCACAAGGTGTTAATTGGCCCGCCGGGTTCATCAAAATACTGCTCGTCTTTGTCTTGACGGTAAAGTTCCCATTCGAGTTGGGGCATCCATTCAATGGCGGTTTGCCAATTGTGCTGATAGCTGTAGCGTATGGTATCGGTTTCTAATCGAGAACGATTCTCTGGGGTATTGTTTTGATAATTGGCGATGGCCTTTGTTTGATCAGAGTACTGCACATTTAGTCGTATCTGATGTTGACCCAACTGGGTTTCATTGTTGACAAATAGGGCATTTTTTTCGAAATCGTTATTACGTAAAGGTTGATTGGCCGAAATGGTACTGTCGTTAAAGGTTTGAGGGACCAAAAACGAATAGTCGTTGTCACTTTGTAGTCTTGAGGCACCAAACGAGAGGTTATGATGTTCAAACACGGTGTTTTTAATCAGGTTTAACTCGCCATAACCAAAAGAGCCAACGCCAGCACTAACGCGCCACGAATTTTCTTTGGGGTTATAAGTGTTGATGCGAATGACGCCGCCAATGGGGGTTGATCCGGTGCCCAGCGCCTGATTTTTGCTGACTTCAATGCTTTCAATGTGTTCGGTGGGAATTTGGTTTAAATCAAAGCCGCCAAACTGACTGTCGTTGACCAGTTGGCCATCGATATAAAGTTGCACTTGTTTGCTGGTGGAGCCGCGAATCGACACTGATGCCGGGTTACCAATGCCGCTGATTTGACGAATTTGGATACCGTTGACGGATTTGAGTAAATCAGACAGGGTTTGCGAAGAATTGACAAAATCATCTCGGTGTAATACTTGGTAGTTTAGCGAGTCGTAATCGTTATCGCCTATGACTTCAATGATTTCTATGCTGCTGTTAGCGGCGCTGTCAGGGGAATTGCTGTCAGTCGTCTGTTCAGCTGCCTGAACAATTAAGGGACTGATGATGCCGATAACCGTTAACGCCACGGTGATACCAACAAATAATCGAGAGTACATAGAAGTCCTAAAGCAAAAGCTCGCGGAGGGGACGCAGAATATCAGCAAGGGTGGGCCAATTAGCCCACTTTGATACTCCGAGATTGCCCACCGCAATACGGTAAAATAATTAACAGGCCGGTATCGGACTCTCGATATAAATGGGTCTGAACGATATCAATACAGATACCACTGGCTATGCTAACAACTTATTTTTAATGTTAAAAATTAGTGTAGTACAAAAGCCTGACTTTGCCTCAATTTTAGCGTCTGTTTGTCAAGGTTATTACCATGATTAGAGCAGGGCATTGAGGCCATCATTTATGTCGATT
>JBLGCB010000045.1:0-28349 GCA_047617105.1 Phenylobacterium sp.
GTCAACGCCTTGACCTTATTCTTCTCAATATCACTGCCATATTGATAATCACTCCCCAAACGCAACATTGCATAAAGGCTCCCAGACTCAGTCGCTGCATGTAGATGCTGGCTAACTTCCTGTCTAAATATTTTTATTTCTTGTTGCTGTTGCTCTTTACTTTTCTTTTCAAAAAGCTCCCCCATCAATCGTGGCGGAGCCGAAATGACAAACATTACCTGCGCAGGGGGATAACCTTGCTCAGCCACCTCAGTTAGTAAATCATGAGACTGCTCCCTCATGGCTTTAGAGATACCAAAACAATGATGAAATTGTTTCTCAATCGTTCTAGCTCTGCTTTCCCCGGGGTTTATCTTCTTACCGCTAACTTCAATATCTTCTCGGTTTTGCCAAATATTAAGTTGCTCGGTTAATTCATCAGTCGTCTCCGGTATACCAAAACAATCATACAAATTCATCGCCAGCACATAACCCGATACCAAATTGCCCGCTTTATACTCCGCCATTAAACGCTCAATATGCTGACTCAATGGCCCGGTTAATTTGGTATCAGGGGTATATTTTTCAATCAAGGCTGGCTTATTTTTATTTTCTCTAACCAAAGATTTAACGTGATTATCACTGGGCTGAGAACTAACTGGTGATACCACAGCAACAGGTTCTGAGGTCAAGACAGGTTGAGGTACTTTGCTATCAGAGGAAGAATTGCTTAAAATAATAAACAACAAAATCAGCACGGTGAACAACACCAGCGCAACAAGGATTTTCCAGTAAGATTTTGGTTGGGGTGAAACGCTATTTTGGTTTGACATAACATGACCTATATTTAGGTTATCTTTTATTATTGCCGGGCATTATAGCCTCTTTTTTAGCCAATGCAACAAAATTGTCGAGATGATTTTTTTCACCTTTTTTACCGCAAGTTTAAAAACCACGACCTATACTCAAATAAGACGGTAGTATAGGAGTTGTCGCGATGAAAAAAGGTTTTGCCACTAAGTCTTCACTGTTTTTTATGACATTGATTGTCATCGTCTGCGTGTTTGCCTTCTCTTCTTGGTACGATGCGTCTAAACGTGATAATCCATTCGCCATCACCAATCTGCCTGCCCAAATCAGCGATAATCCGTTGTTAGCGGTCAATAGTCACATCAGCGAAACCCCGCGACCAGCAGAAACATTTTCATTTCCTATTCCCATCGGCGGCGTTGGTCCGGTGGACTCGCTCTATTCAGGTCCTGCTCAATACCCCTTTTACTGTATGACCCGTATGTCTCGCCTTGGACAACCTGAAATCGACAATCAGGATAACATTGGCGTGCCCGTCTTTGACGCTCTTGAAAATGGCGAATTCAGTGATAAAATCATCGGTTATTCACAGGATTGCCTCGCCAAAACTCGAATCGATTTCTTTTACATCGACGCCCAAGGCAAACATCACCCATATAACGACACAGTGGCAAAAGATAAAATTCAAATGCTCACCATCGATGATAAATCAGTGCCTTATATCATTCGGCTAGAACGTGGCACCATTAACCGCTTTATTTACAGCATCACCATGCTAGTGGGTGCAGAACAACATAACCTACAAAGCACCAAATACTGGAATAACCGAGTGGTCTTTCAATTTGGTGGCGGCTCCGGCATTGGTTTTCGTCAAGGCCGAATGAACATGAAAAAGGTGCTAAAAAGACGCACTGAACAAATCAAAGCTGGTTACGCCATTCTTGCCTCCACCGCCAATAAAACCTCTTATACCTACAACATGTTGCTGGCCGAAGACACCGCAGTCAGAGTAAAAAAACAGTTTGTCGCCCGTTATGGCCAACCTGCTTATACCGTGGGTATCGGCGGCTCAGGCGGAGCGATTCAGCAGTATTTATTCGCCCAAAATCATCCAGATTTACTCGATGCGATCATCCCGCAATACTCCTACCCGGATATGCTTAGTCAAACCATCTATGCCCTTGATTGCGACTTGGTGGAACATTACTTTGCCATTCGTGATGCTGATAATGAGCATTGGTCAGACTGGCAATATCGCGAGTCGGTACTGGGCCTCAACCACCTTAGCGATTCAGACCCCAATATGGTTGAGCAAAGGCTGCCTGAAATGGCCATGCTCAACCAGGCCATTGCCGGTGTGATGCCACAAAGCCCGCAAGGCAATAGCGAATGTATTAACGGCTGGTTTGGCTTAGCGAGCCTGATTAATAATCCAAGAATGAGCTACCTTAAAAGCTATTATGATAAGGACATTCTTAAACAAGTCGACTGGAGTTACTGGCAAGATATGGTGACGATTTATGGCCAGAATAAACAAGGATTCGCCCGTGCTACCTGGGATAACGAAGGGGTGCAATATGGTTTACGCGCCTTTGCCAACAACAAACTCAGCGAAGCAGAGTTTATTCGCCTCAATCAAAATGTTGGTAGCTGGAAGTCACAAGAAAAAATGCAGGAAGAGGATTTCTTTTTCGCCTTCGGCCGCAAATTTCCAATTTGGCTAACCATGTGGAGTCGCCACAACATCACCCCGATTGAAAACAGCACAGAGCAAATGGGTGCCAAACGAAGAGCTGCCTCGGTGCAAGCCATTGAACAGGCCTACCGTTATGGCCAGGTATTTATTGGCAAAACCGATATACCGGTGATTGATATGCGCCATTATCTCGAAGATAAGCTCGATATGCATCATGCCTCCGCTTCATTCAGCTCACGCATTCGGTTGCAACAAAAAGGCAATGCACAAAACCAGGTGATTTGGATGAGCCACGAAGATCACGACTTAACCGCACAAGCCTTTACCACCATTGATCATTGGCTAGCCAATATCCGTCAACAGCCCCAGCACTCTGTGGCGCAAAACAAACCCGCCGCTGCCGCTGATTTATGCGTCGATGCCAAAGGTGATGTGATAGCCCAAGGCGATTCCGTTTGGGATGGTAAATACAATGGCAAAGCTACCGGATTATGCAGCAAAGTCTACCCCATCTATGCCACTTCACGGATCCAGGCCGGAGATTCTTGGGCTGGCAGCACCTTTAAATGTCAGCGTCAGTCTGTCGCTCAAGCGATTAAAAAAGGGCTTTATGGTCAGCGGGATATGGGTCTTTTACAACCTCAGCTAGAACAGATTTTTAGTGACGGGGTATGTGATTATGAGGCGGGAGATGTTGGGCGGCCGACGGGGATATGAACACACCACCAAACCTTACCAACACAGCTCAACGCAAACACCTAATGGAAATGGGCAAGTATCACTAAGCATTAGCAATCTCAATGCTTTCTTAGATCAAAGTAAGTGCGCTATAGTGGCAGGATGAGAAAATTAACCCCCTTACTCCATTGCGTCATCAGCGCGTTATCATTGCTATTTTGCAGTATAACAGCACAAGCCGATCATGCCTCCCACAGTGCCAGCATCGGCGGTAACGAAACCGCGGCCAAAATAAAACAGCAGCGCCTCGACTGGCAACAGGCGATTACAGATTTCGCCAATGCCGACGCCGATACCGTGATTGCACCTTATATGCAGATTCTTAGCCAGCTCAAAGTTCAACCGCAGCAAAGCTGGTGCCGCGGTGATGTTGCAAGATTGGTCAGTCGGGCACTAGCACTTAATGGCTCTTCTTTGGTCGCTTGGTCGATGCGTTATGGCTGCGCTTCAAAACATAATCGCGATAAAGACAAACAACAGTATACCGACACCATCAACGGCCTGATTGGTCTGTTAGTCAAACAAAATCAAGCCACTTCACTGACCGATGCCATTCATATCAGAGAGTTGCTCGAAGCACCATTGATCTTGCAAGCCATGGGTTACAATATTCTCGATGTCAATTTAGCACTCAAAAACGGTGGGTTATTCTATCGCTACCATGTGATTGACCCCATCAGCAGCAAGGTGCAGGTCAAATACTTCACCAATCTGACCTTTATGAAGCAACAGCTTAATCAGGGTGAACTCAGCCATGAGATGGCCATTCAAATGATTTTGCGCTCTTTTCGTCAGCAATCACTGGGCTTAATCCTTAAACATCAAGCCAAAAAGTTGATTGAACAACACCAATATGCCAAAGCACAAACCATGCTCGATGATATCAGCGATTATTCGATGATTAAGAATGTACTCCAGGGCAAAATTTACCTCGCCAATGGTCAACATCAGCAATTTGAGCAGTTAAGCAAAGCCCTAAAAGTCGACGCCAAAGGTGGATTTATCGCCGCCGCCATTTTGCTCGCGCGCTCACAGGTTCAGGCCATGCCAACCAGCCAGCCAACCAGCCAACAGCGGGATAACATCAACAACCAAATCAAGCGGGTCGATCGTTTCACCATCCCCGGCGAAGGGGCTTATCAACTGGCGCTGGCTTTACAACAAAGTGAACCGCCAAGCCAACCCAATTCCCAATGGCTAAAGTGGCTTAACCAAGCCAGCGAACAACACCACCCTCAAGCGACCTTTGCCCTAGCCAAGCATTTTCAATTACCGCAGACACCCAGTGATTCACCCAATGATTCAGCCAAGGCTTTGGCTTTATTTCAACGTGCCAGGGGTTATGGTCATAAGCAAGCAGCCATTGAAATTGTTCATTATTATCATCAACAGCAAGACAAAACCTTACACCAAAAAGAATTAACCTTACTGCGCCAACTCACCAGCGAAAACAATGGTGCTGCCATGACCCTGCTGGCTAAGCGTTATGAACATGGTGTAGATGTGAACCAAGATTTAGCGGCCGCTTTCGACTGGTATTTTTCTGCCTGGCAAGCGGGTTTTGTTGATGCTGCCAATCACATTGCCAGCTTATATGAGACCGGAAAAGTAGCTCGACATCCCGATGGTCAGAGCGATGGTCAGAGCGATTTACATCAGGCGTGGGTATGGTATGAAAAAGCGGCCGAAAAAGGTGATTTTAACGGATATTTTCATCTTGGCCGTTTTTTGCAATTGGGTTTGGGTCGTGAAATAGACCTTAAACAAGCGGCCATTTGGTATTTAACCGCCGCCAATAATGGCTCTGCCCTTGCCTACTGCCATCTGGCCACCACTTTACTGGCCATGGACAGCAATACCGGCATTGCCCGCCAGCCGATTAGAGAAAAAGCGCAATCGCTCTATCAGCTGGGTTCGAAACAGGATAACAAAACCTGTCCGCGTCAGTTTGCGAGGTTTTATCAGTTGGAGTTGGGGGATCAACAAAAAGCGAAGGTTTGGAATGAGATTGGTAAAGAATAACCACGCGGGCAGTACAACCTGCCCACGCATCAAGATCCAACTACAACAAATTCAACCTTTTCAATTCTGGGGTTAACACCGCCAGGTTAAAGCCAGTAATGATTTTATTGCCAACGACAATTTGTGGAATGCCTTGAGCATCAATGGTGCTGTATAACGCTTTAGTCGCTTCATCACCGTTTTCGATATCACGCTCGACAAAAGCGACGTTATTGGCGACTAAATAATCGCGTGTTTTTTTGCAGTAAGGACACCAATCGGTCGAATAAACCACCACTTTTTCGGCAGTATTGGCAAAATGGGCGCTGGTGTCTGTTTCTATATATGGCGCTGCGGCATTATACCAAGCCCAGCCTTGTTTGACGCCCAGACCGATACCTAGGCCCACGGCCAGAATCAGACCATAGGTCATCACTTCTTTGATTTTGAACATTAAACTCGTTTGCTTTGTCATGTGAACTCCTTAATTAAACCTTCATTAGCCCAACCTGTGTTAGTTGGTGCCAAGTTGTGTATATTGGTAACGGTAATTTGGATCCGACACTAAATAACATCCAAAATTGACTTGTCTCTTTACCGAAGCGTCGGACCGCCCTGTTCAGCGTTAGGGAAAGCGTTGTGTAGAACGACTACACGCCCCTTTCCCTGCCTTGAACAGAAATAAATATCCTGCCTCAGTTTCGGATCTTATTTAATTCTGGATCCTTAGTATTTTCACTGTCCAAAAACACCGCTCTATACTAGTCACAATCGCCGAAATGTCAATCTATCTGGGCATAAATGGTGAATTTAATTGTCTGTTTTTTGTTCAACCCCAATTAATAACACTATAAGGACCTTAAATCCAACCCTTGTAACTGCATAACCATGTTGTTAGGCTAGGGCTCCGTCACAAAATAAGGTTGCTTGTTTAATCCCGAATTCTAAACTATGAAAATGATTGATACCCATATCAGTGTTGAAACACCTGAAAGCATCGAATTACACTTAATCCCCGCAGGACCAGTGCCGAGAATTTTGGCCTATTCCATCGACTGGCTGATTAAAATGGCAATATTGATTGCTTTTTCAATAACGCTGTCAGTCTTTGGTGAAGTGGGCACAGGTATCTATTTAATTATCTTTTTTGTCATTGAATGGTTTTACGGTGTTTTTTTCGAGATGCTGCACAATGGCATGACCCCGGGCAAATCAAAAATGGGCATTCAGGTGGTGCACGACGACGGCACACCATTAAATTGGGGCGCATCGGTGTTACGCAATATTTTAAGAGCCGCCGATTTCTTTCCTTTTGCTTATCTGTTCGGCATTATTTCGATGGTCACCAGCCAACAATTTAAACGCCTTGGTGACCATGCCGCTGGCACCTTAGTGGTGTATCGACCGCAACATCAAACCAAAGCACCAATAAGCCAAATCGGCAGCCGTCCAGCCCCCTTTTTATTGGATATCAACGAACAACAGGCGATTTTGGCCTTTGCTGAACGCAGCGAAAGACTGACGGATGCGAGGCAACAAGAGCTGGCGGATATACTGGCACCAGTGCTGCCGATTGCCAACTCAGAACCCTCAATCAGTGAAACGGCCAGTGAAGCACGCGTGATGCAAATCAAAAAAATAGCCAACGGGATCATCGGCCAGTCATGAAACAGCAAAATTTTGAAACCCTATACCAGCAAGACTGGCAGCAAATGGAAGATGCCCTACTGTTATGTGAGCGAAAAAGCTGGCGACCATGGCAAGCAAAAAATCTTAACAGTGAGTTGCCCGGTTTATATCGCCGTATTTGCCATCACCTAAGTCTGGCCCAAGAACGCCGCTATAGCAGTTATCTGGTGGGACGACTCAACAATCTAGTGCTGCGCGGCCATCAACAACTTTACCAGCGTCAGAGCCATTTTTTACACCAGTTAATCAAATTCGTGGTCTATACCTTTCCTCACCAAGTACGGCAAAACAGCGCTTATTTTTGGCTTGCCAGCATTATTTTTTATGGTCCGGCGCTGGTATTATATTTGCTGGTGTCGGTGCAGCCAGAGCTGATTTACAGTGTATTTGCCCCCGAACAGGTGAGTCAATTCGAAAGCATGTATGACCCCACTTCAGCGCACTTTGGTCAGGACCGAGAGGCCCGCAGCGATTTGCAAATGTTTGGCTTTTATATTCAAAACAACATCACGGTGGGTTTTCAGACCTTTGCCACCGGGTTATTTGCCGGATTGGGCAGCCTATTTTATCTGTTTTATAATGGCATTGTGATTGGTGCAGTGGCCGCCCACTTGGTCAATATCGATTATCACAGCACCTTTTTTCCGTTTGTCATTGGTCACGGTTCGTTTGAATTGACCGCCATCGTTATCGCCGGCGCAGGTGGGTTGATGTTAGGCCATTCGTTGATCAGTCCCGGTCAATACACCCGCACCGATGCACTCAAACGTGCCGCCTTAAAAGCGCTCAATTTATTATATGGCGTCATTCTGATGTTGCTGATGGCCGCTTTTTTAGAGGCGTTCTGGTCATCCAATTCTGCCCTGCCGGCACTGGTGAAATACGCTATCGGCACGGTTTTATGGCTGGCTATCTTTGGTTATTTTACCTTTGCGGGTAAAACCTCGAATAGCGGGAGACAATAATCATGGAGTTGAGCAAAATCAGCACCATCGTTCGTCCTCGCCCGGCCTGGGAAGCCACCGATTTGGGCTTTAAAATGGCCAGTCGCTGGTTCAAACCGCTGCTGCAAAGCTGGCTGATGATCACTTTGCCATTGTTTGTGGTATTACAGTGGCTACTGGTTGACTATGGTCCCGTCGCTGCATTGATTATCTGGTGGCTCAAACCGCTAATTGAACGCATTCAACTCGGTTACCTCAGTTTTCGTCTGTTTGGTGAAGAGTCGACTTTAAAACAACTGTTTAAACGCTGGACCGGGCTAGTCGGCCGACAATGGCTGGCATCACTGCTATGGCGAAGATTTAGCTTACATCGCAGTTATGTGGCGCCGATAACGCAACTTGAAAACCTCTCGGGAGTCAAACGTCAGCAACGCTTACGGGTTTTTCGAGGAGATGACCAGCAAGCGGCTTTTTGGCTGACCTTGGTCTGTATTCATCTGGAGAGTTTTATCTCCATGGCAACGTATGCTCTGATGTATTTTCTGCTCCCAGAGCAAAGTACCCTCAATGATACCCCGATAGTCGATTTGCTCGATATCTCAACCCTGACCAATGTCATTGCTTATAGTGCCATGGCCGTGGTGTCGCCCTTCTATGTCGCAGGCGGTTTTTCGTTATATTTAAATCAACGCACCCGCTCAGAAGGCTGGGATATTGAAATCACTTTTCGTCAGATGGTCGAACGTCAGGCGCAAAAGCCACACCAACAACCACAGCAACAGCAGCATAAACCTTCGGCGATGGCCAAAGTCGCCCCACTGTTGTTGTTGTGTTTGTTTAGTTTTAGCAGCCCTGATGGCTTTGCTGCGGATGAAGAACCACAAACTTCAGCAGCACAACAGCAAGCCAAGGAACGCGCCGAGACGATTCTTGCCAGCGATACCTTTAACCAAACAAAATCGCAAAAAGTCCCCGAGTTTATTTTGGATTGGCAGGTTAATCAGAACGACGAAGCGCAACGTCCTACGGTTTTACCCGATTGGCTGATGGCAGTGCTTAATGTTATCGCGGGTAGTGTTGAAATCATTTTGACTGCACTGGTTTTAGGTTTATTACTATTGCTGGCGTATAACTACCGCGACTGGTTAAAACAGCTGATATCGAATCGGCCACCAAGCAAAACAGCAACACCTGAAACCCCCGACCATGTATTTGGCCTCGATATCAGCCAAGACCATATGCCAGACGACCCGGCAGCACACGCCCGCCAGTTATGGCAACAAGGCAAGCAACGTCAAGCGCTGAGCCTACTTTATCGCGGCAGTTTATTGAATCTTATCAGGCAACAACACCTGACTTTATACGATGGTTTCACCGAAGGCGAATGTGTCTCGCAGGTCAGCCTAAATGCGCAACCACACACCGCTGAGTATTTCAGCCAACTGACCCGGCACTGGCAGGGACTGGCCTACGCAGGCATTATTCCCCCAGACACCACCATGCAAGGGTTGTTTGAGCAGTGGCATCATGCTTTTGTGGAGTCGACAGATGCTAGCTAAACCTACCGGAGTCAACAAAACCGCCGGGGCCGGTAAAAAGTCCAAAACAAAAATCCTCTGGGCATTGGTGATCATCATTATCGCGCTGCTCATTTGGGTCATTGATATCAAGTTCAAAACCATTGAAATCAACTCAGGCTTTAGCCCTGAGGCAAAACAAAATCCTTATCTGGCGGCACAACGCTTTCTTGACCAAACAGAACAACATACCACCGAGTTCCAACGCGGATTAAAACTGCTCGATAACCTGCCCTCAACCAGCGATACCATCGTCATCGCCAGCGCCCGTTATAGCATGAGTCAACGGCGCACCGACCAGCTTAATCAATGGGTAGAACAAGGCGGCCAGCTAATTGTTGTTGCCAAACGGTATTGGAACGATGATCAGCAAAAAAGCGGCGATTTACTGCTCGACCCACTGGATATTGTGCTGATTGAACCCGACTATGAGCCAGAAGCTGAACCAGAAAACCCAGAACCACAAGTCGCCGCTGAAGATCAACTGCAAAAAACCATCGAACAACTGCTCAGTGAAAATGATGATGACCCGGTAGATAAATGCGAACCCTATCAAACACCGACCCCAGTGATAGTCGATGAAGACCAACCAACCATCACCGCGCATATCGAAGGTTGGGGGGTTTTAAATTATCCTGACGAACTTGAAACCGCCGGTTGGGCCAGTAATGGTGATGGGGTCAAGATCGTTCAGGTCGACATCGGTCAAGGTCGGATCACCGTATTAACCGATGTAAGCTTGTGGAATAACACGCATCTTGGTTGTGCTGACAATGCCTATTTATTACAAATTTTGGCCGCTGGCACCGATAAAACCTGGTTTTTACTACACCAAGCACTACCCGGTGTGATGACCCTTTTATGGCAGAATCATGCGACTTTGGTGATCAGCTTTTTACTGCTGCTGACCTTTTGGCTATGGTCACAAACCTTACGTTTTGGCGCACTAAACCGACCCACCAGTGGTATTCGCCGCCATTTCATCGAACATATTGAAGCCTCTGCTCGTTATCAATGGCGCAGCGGCGCAGGTGGCGAAACGATAACCCTATTACGTCAGCAGATTTTACATAAAGTGGCCACACGCCACGATATCAACACCAGCAGCCCACTGGCCAATGAGCAGCATCAGGCGCAGTGTGAGCTGATTAGCCGATTAACCGATATGACAACACAGCAGGTTTGGCAGGCTTTATTCGCCCCAGTGCCAGACAAACCCGAAGCGTTGATCCAAAACGTCAGTCAATTACAACAATTAAGGAAACAGCTATGGTAGACAGTGAATCAGCACCAACAACCACTGACGAACAGTCACTGACACAACAAATACAGTGGGGACATCAACTGACCTTAGCGCTGCAAAGCGAAATCAGTAAAGTCTTTATTGGTCAGCAACCCGTGTTAAAACAGGTATTGATTGGCCTGTTAAGTGCCGGGCATGTATTAATCGAAGGTTTACCCGGCCTGGGTAAAACCTTGCTGGTGCGCGCCATGGCCAAATGCATCGGCGGAGATTTCTCACGCATTCAATTTACCCCAGACTTAATGCCCAGCGACATCACCGGTCATGCCATTTACGATATGAACCTCAAAGAATTTCAGATGCGCAAAGGGCCCGTATTCACCAACTTATTATTGGCCGACGAAATCAACCGAGCGCCAGCCAAAACCCAGGCCGCACTGCTTGAAGTGATGCAAGAAAAACAAGTCACCATCGAAGGTCAGTCTTATCCGGCAGGCAACCCATTTATGGTGCTGGCCACCCAAAACCCAATAGAACAAGAAGGCACCTACGCCTTACCCGAAGCTGAACTTGACCGCTTTATGATGAAAATCATCATTCATTATCCCGAGTTAAATGAAGAATTGGCACTGGTCAAACTGGTCACCGATGGCCGCGCCGAAAGCTTTAACATTGATGCTTTACAAGCAATAATGAGTGTTGAAGACGTGATTCAATTACAAAAACTGACCTGCCACCTCAACATTGACGACAGCGTGCTCGATTACGTGGTGCGTTTGGTGCGGGCGACTCGTGATTGGTCAGGTATTGCCAAAGGTGCCAGCCCTAGGGCCAGTATTGCCATCGTCAGAGCAGCCAAAGCTCACGCCCTGATGGCTGGCAATAGCTTCGTCACCCCTGATGATGTTAAAGCCGTTGCGCCGATGATATTGCGCCACCGGGTGATGTTATCTGCCGATATGGAAATTGAAGGGGTCAAATCCGACGAGGTATTGCAAACCATCCTTAACCAGACTGAGGCACCTCGTCAGTGACCAAAAGAATAACCATCAAACCAGCCAAGCGTTTATTGTGGTGGTTCACTCTGCCCTTGGCGATTGCGCTGGTTCAGGCGTTGATGCCACTGGTAGGTTTTTCGCCATCAGCCATGCTCGATAACCTGTGGTTAATCAGTCTGATCGTATTACTGGTGCTCACCAGCTGGGATTATCTCGCGGCTAGGCAACCATTAGTGCTGGCGGTTGAGCGCCAGTGCAAAGATATTGTTAGCGTCAAACGTTGGTCGCCAGTCACCCTGATCATTGGCCATAACGACAACCTTAACAACCGACTTTTACGCATTCGTGAATTGGCCGATGCTTCTCTAGAGCTGTCACAGCAAACCCTCGACGCCGAGTTACGCATCGGTCAAACCACGTCCATAGAATATAAAGTACGACCCAACCAGCGTGGCGATGCCACTATCCATGGCCTTGAAATACTGAGCCAATCGACATTTCGACTGTTTCAGGTGGTCAGCCGGATTGACAGCCAGACTCGATTAAAAGTTTATCCAGACTTTGCCGCCATCAGCGGTTATACCCTAATGGCCACCGACAATCATGTTTCTCAACTGGGCATTCGCCGCAGACAGCGCCGTGGGCAAGGCATGGAATTTCATCAACTGCGCGAATACCAGCGTGGCGACACCTCACGGCAAATCGATTGGAAAGCCACCGCCCGTAAGCAAAAAATTATCTCACGGGATTATCAAGACGAGCGCGACCAACAAATTATCGTGTTATTGGACAATGGCCGCAGAATGCGCACCACCGACAACCAACTTGGTCACCTCGACCACGCCGTCAACGCCATGTCATTGCTCAGTCATATTGCCTTAAAACAAGGGGATGCCGTCGGGTTAATGAGCTTTGGCGCAGACCAGCGTTGGTTACCGTGCAAAAAAGGCAGCGCCCATATCAACACCATTTTAAACCATGTTTACGACCTGCAACCGGGGATACACGCCACCGATTACAGTGGCGCGGCGCAAAAACTGTTGCAAATGCAGCGCAAGCGCTCACTGGTGATTTTAATCACCAATACTCGCGACGAAGACATTGATGACCTATTACCCGCGATAAAATTGATTGCCAAGCACCATCTGATATTACTCGCCAATATCCGCGAGCCAGTGTTACAACAAGTGCTTGACCAGCCCGTTACCGAGCTTAGCGATGTATTTCGTTATTGCGGCACCATTGATTATCTCAACCGCCGAGATAAGGCCAAGCAACAGCTGATGGATGCCGGGGTATTTATGGTCGATACCCAGCCAGAGACTTTGGCGATTGAAGTGTCGAATCGGTATTTAGATATTAAGAGGAATGGATATTTGTAAACAAAAACCTTTGGCATGATCTGAACTTCGAGTAAAATAACCGCCAATTCACCATTGCAACTGAAGCGGACCCATCTGTGACCAAATCAATTATCAACTATGCCGTCGCCACCTTTGTTACTAGCGCCCCAGATATCAGAGCGTTACCAGAGGATACCGGCATCGAAGTGGCCTTTGCTGGTCGCTCCAACGCAGGCAAGTCCAGCGCTTTAAACACCCTAACCGATCAAAAACTGGCCCGCACCAGTAAAACCCCAGGTCGCACCCAATTGATCAATGTATTTGATATTGGCGAAAATCGCCGCTTGATTGATTTACCGGGTTACGGTTATGCCAAAGTGCCGCTCGAAATGAAAAAGAAATGGCAGGCTGCACTGGGCGAATACCTGCAAAACCGCGAGTCACTGAAGGGTGTGGTGATATTAATGGATATTCGCCATCCGCTAAAAGATCTCGATCAAGACCTGATTGCTTGGGCAGTTGATAACGAGGTCCCAGCAATATTGCTGTTAACCAAGTGCGACAAACTGCCGCAAAGCAAACGCTTCGCTGAGTTAAAAAAGGTCCGTAAAGCGGCGGCAGATTTTGGTGGTGATATTACCGTACATGTCTTTTCATCACTCAAGGGCACTGGTGTGAATGAATTAGCGCAGAAGCTTGACCAATGGTATGGCGCGGTGACCGAGGTTGCTAAAGAAGGCGGAGATGTGGCTTCGTAAAGAATGTAGGATGGTTGCACCGAAGGTGCAACCCATAGGTCTTGATTTACTCATACACCACGGGTAATTCGCCAGGACGGCCCCATTCACTCCACGAGCCATCATAAACAATCACATCTGTGATACCAACAAGCGTCGCGCTCAGCGCCAAAATACACGCAGTCACCCCAGAGCCACAACTGAAAATCAATGAATCTTTAGTCGGACTGAGCTTAAAAAATAATTGTGCGATTTCTTCTTTGGATTTCAACAAACCATGGTCTTCAAATAACCAAGCATAATGCATATTAATGGCGCCTGGCATATGGCCGCTGCGCGTATGGGGCCTCGGATCGGCTTCGACGCCAGAAAATCGCCCCGGCGAGCGGGCATCTAAAACATTAAATTGCTGATTAGACAAACCAGAGAAAACCGTCTCATGATCACAAAAATAACCTTCTTGGGGGTGGGCGACAAAATCTCCAACAGCGATGTCACTGCTGTGGTTATCTGTTTCTTGGCTATCTATTTGTTGAATCAGGTTCACTGGATGCTCTGCCTTTAACCAGCCCGGTAAACCACCGTCAAGCACCGCCACACGATCAAAACCCATGGCCAAAAACATCCACCATACTCTGGCACTAGAATAAATGCCTTTATCGTCATACACCACCACAGTGCTGTTCTGGTTGACGCCTAGCTGCTGCATTTGACTGGTAAATTGCTCGGCATCCGGCATCATATGGGGCAAATCACTGCCCTTATCACAAATCTCATTGATATCAAAAAATACCGCATTGCCAATAAACTCACCACCGATAGCTGTTATTGCAGGCGCACCAGGCGCTGCAAGGCTAGCATCGAAAATCACCAGTTCATCATGGTGCAGATTCTGGGCAAGCCAATCCGCCGATACGACCGGACCAGACAAAGTGATTTTTGACATAATGACTCCTTGAAATACCACGTAAAAATAAAATACCACCAATGGCGTCAGCGAACAGCTAATCCTGACAACCATCCGTCGATAATATAACTTAACGATAAGATATCCTATCATTTTGTTAAGCTTTGGCTGGGGTTTAACACAACTTTAACACTAAGCCTAAATCATGTATTGCAAAATACAGTATCGGTTTTATGGTGTGAGTAACACACCTAGACAGAGACTAACTATTGCCTTTTAAAGCCGAGTCTCATACTATGCCACTAGCTTTTAAACATCAACCAGCAGACCATTCATGACAGATACCCAACCAGCCTCAATTGATTTAGCCAGCGCTTTAGATGAACATCTAAATGCCCGCCCAGTCACCAAAAAAATCAACTCGCTGTTACAAGGTAAACGAAAAACTATCAACTATCGACCTGATTATCAACGTAATTATGTTTGGGATGAAGATAAAGCCACTTTTTTTATCGAAAGTATCTTACTTGGCATTGAAATTCCGCCATTGATTATGTTTATTTCTGCCAATGACAATAAAACCTACGAAGTTATTGATGGTCGCCAACGATATGAAACCATAGTCCGATTTATAAACAAAGGATTTCGCCTGAGCAAAAAAGGATTACGTAGTTTAACCGGTTTAAAAAGCCTATATTTTGATGAGCTCAAGCCAGAAATTCGCCAATTGTTTTTAGATACCACCCTGCGTACCATAGAATTCTCTACCATAGGCAAGCATGAAAACCAGGATAAGTTAGAAGAATTAATCAAAAAAGAAATTTTCTGGCGTTATAATTCTGGCATTACCCCATTAAAAAGCCTCGAAGTACAACGAGCGCGCCATTTAAGAGATAATTTCACCGAATTGATGGATGTTGAATTTGCCGACAATCCGCTTTGGTTGACCCAATTTAAACGAGTATTTTTTGCCAAAACCAGCGCTCAACCAGTCACGGATGCTCAATGCCAAGCCAAAATTCGTGAATTGCTGGTATTAGAGCACTTCCCCATTAATATTTATGCCAGCGCCTCAGGGCGCCCAGATAAAGTCGAATGGCTTTACGAATTGTACATTGAAGGGGCTGAAGACAAAGAAGCCATATTGCAAACCTTTATCACCAGAATAGCTTGGTTAGATAAACTGTTTGAGCAACTAAACCAAAGTCAATGGATTATTTATCAGGGCGTTTATTGGGCATTGGTGATTATCGAACAAGATGGGATTGACTATAATACAGTATTCGACCACACCACACTCTCTCGTTTAGCTGACGCAATAAATACAGAAATTGACATGTTTATCGGCGACGAACGAGGGCTTTTCGGCGTAACCAATCAGCGTTTTGCCTATATAGCCTCATTTTTCGAAGCAGAACTGGCCATGCAAGATATTATCACCGTTGATTTTAAACCTTTTTTAAAACGCCCACTGCAAGCAAAACAAAATCAACAGGCAGACAAAGAAATTAAGGATGTTATAAGCCAACTGGACAGTATGCGTTTAAACCGCCCAGACGCGGTGACAATCACTATCGAAGATATCGTCAGCGATATGAGTAATAATCACTTTCTTATTCGTCCCAACTACCAGCGCCACGAAGTGATCAACAATAAAAAAGCCTCGGGTATCATCGAAAGCATGTTATTGGGCATTCCCTTACCCAGTATCTTTATTTTTCGCCGTAAAGATGGGGTTTGTGAGGTTGTAGATGGACAACAACGGTTATTGTCGATTTTGTCTTTTATCGGTGAGCAATATATCGACGAAAAAGGCATTAAAACAAAATCGAAATACCCCAATTATAAGCTATCGAAAAATATTCGGGTATTAACTGACTTTGGTGGTAAACCCTACCATCAGCTAGAGGAACAATGGCAAGACAAGATCCAAGATTTTGAATTGTCGGTGGTATATATCGATGAAAAGCTCAACGAGCATTTCGATCCCATTGATCTGTTTATCCGCCTTAACAACAAACCTTATCCGGTTAAAGATCATACTTTCGAAATGTGGAATTCCTATGCCGATCGGACATTCATCACATCAATCAAAACCATAGAGTCACAATGCAGACCGTGGTTTTATTATCGAAAAGACAGTACCCGGATGGAAAATGAAGAGCTACTGAGCGTATTGGCTTATCTCAGTTACGCTCAACACCAAACCGACAAAGATGTTTTTGATCTGGTCGATATTTACAACTGGGCACCTAGACCACTGACCTTTCGCTTACCCAAAATGCTGCTCACCGAATGGTTAACGACCACCAACGGCCAACAGAACAGCCAACGAAACCATGAAATAACAACCAGTTTGGCTGATGTTCAGCTATTCGTTAACAAAGCTCTGCTTTTAACCCGTTCCCTCCAACACCCAACTGTCACAGAGGCTGAATCGTTTAATCTTTTGCTTGGGATGAAAGGCACAAAGCGGTTGCAAAAACCTTTCTATATTCTGTGGTTTTTATTGTCGGGGCTTGATATGTCGTTAATAGAAAAACAAGCCACAAACATCACACCAGCCATCATCGAATTTATCACCGACAAACATGCACTGGACAAAGTTGAAGATGATACTGCCAAAGCGATTTTTAAACGCGCCGTCACCGCTTTTTGGCAAAAATTCACTGTGCATTAAAACGGCTGTGCTAGCGGTTGATTTTCAGCATCAGCATCCAATAAACTGGCCACTTGTTCAAACTCATTGCGCAAGTGTTGGTATTGGTGCTGAACCAGCAGGTGGTAATAGGGGCTTTTGACAATACGAGTGATCTCGTCAATAGCTTTATCAATCATTGTTTTTAATCTGGGTGAGTCCATTTCCATTTTCATTTCTACATAGGTTGCGATTGATTCGAACCTATCGCGCAATCCAGCGGTCTTTAACCTGCGCTCTTTACCAATGTCCGTATCACTTATCATCGTCTGGACTTGAGTATTAGCCCACCTTTGTCGCCAATGATCGTTCATTGCTATTGGCTCGCTTAGCTTGTACAGACCGCTATCTTCATTGTATTGCAATTGCTGGCAGTCTTGCACATGACAAGGATTGAATAATGGGTGTTCACGACTTTCAAAGTCCCTTTTTTGTTGATTACATTCTTTGCAAGACCACACATAGTTAGCCCAACAATAAACCAGCGCAGGATAAACAGCCTTAGGCAAAAAATGGTCAACATCACCTTTGCTAGCAAATTGGCGTTCTTGTTGGTCTAGCTGTGCCAATTCAAGCAATAGATCTTCATATCGTCGCCGTGTTGGTAACCCTTTGCCGCAATAACCGCAGTTATTGTGAAAATCATCAATTAACCGAAATCTGATCTCATCTTTGCGCCAATAACCATCTGTGGGTTTATCAGCTTTAGTCCGGTTCATATAAAAATAAAGCCAAGGTTGGGTCCACTGGGCTCGATTTTTATCCAGCAACTCAGGACAATCACTACGTTCAACATAATGCATCGCGTTATCCCTTTTGTTGCTTAAGCTCTTTAATCAACAGAGCCAATTCACGTTCTCGCGCCTGTAAATTTTGCCGCTCTTGTTCCACCTCATCAACATAAGCCAAACTTGCGCGCACTTTTTCTAACCGCTGAGTCAATTTAACCAATCGCTGTTGTTGCTCGATTGTGCGCTCAGCTTCATCGATGATTTCTATTTGCTTGATTTGTTTAATGACAGTTTGCTGTTGAAATTGTGGTGCGACCGGGGGCACTGCAAATAAATGATTCACCACGTCGCCATATTGCCACTACCACAACTCTGTTGGACTGGGATCGGCGACCAGTTTGCCACCACGTTCGTGAAGTTGACGAACTTGATCTTGCTCTAATCCATTTAACACCATTGGCGAGTGAGTGGTGATGATCCACTGGGTTTGAGGAAAAAACTGTTTGGCCAATACCTCAAGAATTTTTTGTTGCCATTTTATATGTAACAGTTGGTCAATTTCATCTATCAGGATAATCGCGGGTTGCTGCAACGGTTGCAGAGCATTAGGATAGGCCTCAAACATGCGCTGCAAAATATATCCTATCCAGCCCATCACCGCTTGATAGCCTTGACTGGCCAACCGCAGCGGAATACGTTGTTGAGGATTTTGGTGTTCAACCCACAATTCTAACGGTTCTACACCGGTAATCCCCGCATAACGCACTGGCTCCTGCATTAAGGCCGAAAATACCGCAAAACAGCTATCAATCAAGGCTTGCTTAACACTATCGCCCTGTGATACATCAAAAGCCAAATTGCCTAACCACTGACTAAAGCCGGCGATACATGCCTGTTCATCACCATCAATTAACGATAATAAATCACGGGCTTTAGGGGTTAATATCTCATTCCTCACCCGCCTAAACGGTGCTTTTTGCTTAGTACTACGTTGCTCGCCGATACCAAGCATTAACTGCACCAAACTATCTTTATCGTTATCGTTAAACAGTTCGGCAAAACGCTGCCCTTTTATCTTTACTTGATTACTGCCAGCATCATAATTCAGCTCGATGGTATTTGACACCGATTGGCCGTTAACAATCGCTGTAAGCATGATTTTTCCAAGGGGTTGCCAACGAGTATTACCGCCTTGATTGCCAGTAATACGCAATAAGTCTGCCGCAACAGCATCATCATTATCACTATGCGCTTGACCTAATGTTGCCAATGCAAGCGCTTTGAGTATGGTCGATTTACCCGCCCCATTTAAACCAATCAATACCGTTAGCTCTGCATTAAAATCAATCTCTAACTGTTCATATACCCCAATATTGGTTAGCGTTAACTGTTTAAATATCACTTTCATCTTTGCGGGCGCTACATCACGTTGCTGTAAATCGATATAAAGATCGGTCAACTGGGCCTGCTCATCAGCCTGAAAAATCAAACCAGAAAGCTGCGGTAATTTGGCCAGTAATCGCCACCTCATCGCTTGATACTGCTCTCGGTATTGCGCAATATCTGCCAGCAAAATAACTGGAGTATCGGTGCCTTCTAATATCAGTGCTAACTTTTGTTCCACCTGTTTTGAAGGGGTTTTTGGACTCATATAAATAATGCAATCAAGCTGATCTTTATAAAGCGTCAGCATTTCACTGGCTTGCGTGATCATGGTGAGCAAAAGCGGCTGATTTTTCTCAATACTAAAACTCAAACCATCAATACGTGAATGGCCAAAGCTAACCCCATCCTCAACAATGGCAATAACGACTTGACTTGAACTGATATAATCCGAAAATAAGTTCAAGTCCCTGATTGAGCCTAGCGATTGTGACCCCACATTTAACGGATTATCATTAAATTGCAATGCTTTTAAGCCAGTGTATAACAGGATAGCGGGCAAGTATTGGAGCAAATTATTGTCCAAATTAATACTATCAATCTGGCTCAACTGAAGAAAAACACTCGGTGGTAAATGTTTAATGAGATTGTTGCTTAAATCCAAATGACGCAACCAGGGTAGACCATATACCTCGGAGGGGATATGGTTTAACCCCAAAGAGGATAAATCCAAATGGGCACCTTTACTGTCTCGATTATCCTTGATACGTTGTTCTAATGTGTCATTAGTTTGGGCAAACAAATGAGATTCGACCCATTCATTCAATTGAGTTTGATTGCCCAACGACTCACTAAACAGTGACCCTGGCACATCAAAATACTCACAACAGTCAGCAATCTTATCATCAGGCACGCCTTGTGCTTCCCATGACTGCAATTGCATTGAATCGATTTTCAGCACCTGCGCCAATTCGACAACCGTTAACCCTTGCAACTCACGCAGTTTGCGCAATCGTTTACCTGAATGCATTGCCTGATTTTGATTCACATTGCTCATAATTGGTGTTTTAGTTCAGTGAGGAAAATAATGTAAGTATCATAGGTAGTTAATGGCAGGTTGGCAATAACCTGTTTGTGATTAATCAACCTTTCAACGAAGACAATAACCTTGCTTTAACACCCCGATTGCCATAGCATTTGACCATCCCTTGTTTACCAGTGACAACCCATGCTCACCAACCTTAATCAACTGAAATTTGATAACCGCTTTGTCGCCCAATTACCTGCGGACGTCGAGCACAGCAAAAATCCCCGCCAAGTCAGTCAAGCCTGTTATTCATTGGTTGATCCGACCCCGGTCAAACAGGCCACCTTAATCGCTTGGTCGCCCGAAGTCGCCAAACAACTCAACCTCAGCCCGCAAGTATGTCGCTCACAAGATTTTGCCGATACTTTTGTCGGCAATCAACTCGTGGTAGGGATGCAACCTTATGCGATGTGTTATGGCGGCCATCAGTTTGGTAACTGGGCAGGACAACTGGGCGATGGTCGGGCAATTAACCTTGGCGAAGTGCTAACTTCACAGGGCGAACATTTAATTCTGCAATTAAAAGGCGCAGGACTCACCCCTTACTCTCGCACCGCCGATGGTCTAGCGGTTTTACGCTCGTCAATCAGAGAGTTTTTATGTAGCGAAGCGATGTATCACCTTGGCGTGCCCACCACCCGCGCACTGAGCCTGGTATTAACCGGCGAAGAGGTGGTCAGAGACATGTTTTATGATGGCAACCCACAACTCGAACCCACCGCCGTGGTCTGCCGGGTAGCCCCTTCGTTCACCCGCTTTGGCAATTTTCAAATTCTCGCTTCCAGAGGTGAAACCCAGCTACTTAAACAACTGGTGGACGCCACCATACGCCATGATTTTCCTCAATTGGCCGCCGAAAAAGACGAGTTAAATAATGAAGACATCATTAAATGGTTTAAAACCATCAGCGAGTCTACCGCCGAAATGATCGCCCACTGGATGCGGGTCGGCTTTGTTCACGGCGTGATGAATACTGACAATATGTCGATACTGAGCCTCACCATCGATTATGGCCCTTACGGCTGGCTGGAAGATTACGATCCGGGCTGGACCCCCAATACCACCGATGCCCAAGGCAAGCGTTATTGTTATGCCAATCAACCCAAAATCGCCCAATGGAACCTGTTACAACTGGGCAATGCGCTGGTGCCATTGATTGAAGACCCGGCCCCTTTAGAACAGATATTGCGAGATTTTGTCGATGTCTATCATCACATCTGGCTTAACATGCTGGCCAATAAAGTGGGTTTTCCTGGTTATGACCAGAGCACCGACTCAGACCTACTCGAGCAACTGCTGAGCCTACTGCCGATGGTCGAAACCGATATGACCCTGTTCTTCCGTCATTTGGCCAATGTTGAGCAAGACCTTGATTATAATGAAGACAGTTGGCTTGAAGTCATTGACGCTGCCTATTATCAACCACAGTCACTCAATGAAGAATACAAAAGCCAAATGGTAGCTTGGCTGAATGAGTATCAGGCACGGTTAAAAACCCTTGGCATCAGTGACAGTGAACGAAAAGCGCAAATGAATCTGGTCAATCCTAAATATGTGATGCGCAATTATCTGGCACAACAGGCCATAGACAAAGCCCATGATGGTGATTATTCGATGGTCGAAACCCTGCTTAATGTGATGAAAAAACCTTACGATGAGCAGCCTGAGCATGAGGTTTTTGCCGCCAAACGACCAGAATGGGCCAGAGTGAAAGCCGGGTGTTCGATGCTTTCCTGTTCGTCGTAAACACATTTACCTGTTAAAGTCAGCCAAAGGCAAATTGCCCGATATTTCTTTTCTCAACCCATCGGGCACTTCATATTCTTTGGCCAATATATCCCATTGGCTAACAGCCTCAAGCACGTTATCAATCATCTGATGCAGCTCTGGTAATGGCAAGCGGGTCATATTTTGGCCAACCGCAATCAGGTCTTGACGGTTATGATCAATGCGCTTGAGATTCGCTGGCATCCAATGTCTTTCTACCCATGCGTTACCCGGCTTATAGCAGTAAGCCAAATCATACGCTGGTGATAATCGCCACTGCTTTCGCTGTTCAATATCACGATAAATAAAAGCAAAGTTCTTCGAGTGATCATCATTGTTACGAGCGATGATGTTAAAAGCCATGCGGACAAATAACTGTCTGGCATCATAAGCAGGCAGTTTCAGCGCCCTGGCGGTAGTGAATAACTGCTCATAAGAAAAGCAGCCGGGGCTGTTGTAATCAACATGGGCAATACCCGTCAAAGTTTGGGTATGAATTTTTTTATTACCATCACGGTCAAAACGTTTGGTAATAAAGTGACGCCGCGAGCCTTCATTAATCAGCTGGCAAGGTGACATATCAATACCACAGCGGGTGGCCATTAAATGATAAACATATTCCATCACCCCATAACCCAGCGGATCACCAAAGGTTTCTTCATTTTGATTGTTCTCGACCACCCCATCGAATTTCATCAGATAATGACTGAAACCCTCGGGGGCATTAACCTGACCAGAGCGCACTGCGGTGAAATCTTGATTAAACGCCAACACCGAGCGTTTGTTCTACCATTGTAAATCATCCTCACTTGATGGCACTGATGCCGTTTTATTGGCTTTAGACGCCCGTTGGCGTTTTTTTCCTTTGGCTTTGGCCAGCAATACCGGTGATGGCGGCGACTCCGGCAAAAATAACGACAAGTGATCACTGGCATCTAACGCCAGCAAAATACTGACAAATGTCTCCATCGTACACTTGCCCTTTTCGGCCCTTTCAACAGAGGTGCGAGATTTACCTATGATATCAGCCACTTGCTGTTGGCTATAGTCAGCATTAAGCCGGGTTTGCTTAAGGCGTTCACCCAATATCGCGAGTAGATAAGCGTTTTTTTCATTCATGATATAACCCTCTGAATCAATACCTTCACCAATGCCTTACCCAACGCCTATAATATCAAGCATTAAAGCCGATTTTAAGCTTAATGATGATATTTTAAAGCATTAAAAATACGATATGGTGTTTTACCATCATAGTCAGATTTAGCTGCTAATGCTTTAATTTTCACGCATAAATGAAAAATAACCCCATAATGCTTTAAAATTAACGCATTAAGCTACACCTCGAACAATACCTTCAACACCACCTCAACAATACCTTCAACAACACCTTCAACAACACCTTAAACAAATCGACAGCGTG
Source organism: Phenylobacterium sp. (assembly GCA_047617105.1). GTDB lineage: Bacteria > Pseudomonadota > Gammaproteobacteria > Enterobacterales > Alteromonadaceae > JABSOG01. The sequence continues at coordinate 23,749 of JBLGCB010000045.1, forward strand.
CCATCGTTTTCGCCATGGTGAACAGGGCATATTTCGGTTACACTGCCGAGTAAGCGGTCACTACATTCATCAAGGCACGTCATGATCAGCGCCAGTAATATCAGCAAAACCTACCAGGATGTCGGTAAACAAGTCACGGTTTTCGACAACCTTAGCTTTACCATCAACGCCGGTGAAACCATCGCACTGATGGGTCAAAGTGGCGCTGGCAAGTCGACCTTGTTACATTTATTGGGTGGTTTTGACACCGTAAGCAGTGGTGAAATTTGCATTGATAACACCCCCATCACCCGTATGAATGACAGCGAACTCAGCGTCTTTCGCCGCACCCGGCTGGGCATGATTTTTCAGCAATATAACCTAATCCCTTCACTCACCGCACTACAAAACATCACCTTTGTTCGTCGTTTAAACGGTTTACCCGCCAGCGATGATTTCACTCAACAACTGATCAAGGTATTGGGCCTAGAGCAACGTTTATCACATTACCCCGCGCAACTGTCTGGCGGCGAGCAACAACGGGTCGCCATTGCCCGTGCGCTAGCGGCCAAACCGAGCGTATTACTGGCAGATGAACCCACCGGCAATCTTGATGAAGAAACCGCTGCTCAGGTGATGAACTTACTGCTAAAAGCCGTTGAATTAGACCATGTCACCATGGTGTTGGTGACCCACAGCCAAACTACCGCCAATTATTTGCAACGCGTTTGGCAGTTAAAACAAGGGCAACTGAAACAGGGGCAGTTAAAGCAAGGTCAGCTGAAACAAGACCAGCAAGGACAACAACCGTGCTAAATCGTGTTTTGCTGATTTGGCAAACTTTGTTCAGCCACTATCGGCAGCATCCGGCACAAGGATTATTCTTAACCATTGGCCTGAGTCTCGGTGTCGCTATTTTGCTTGGCACTTTAATCGTCAGCGATGCCGCCAAAACCTCGTTTATGGCGGGCCAAAAAGTGGTTGGTGGTCGTGTGGTGGCCACCATAATCCCACTAAATGGCCGCACCACCTTCGCTGAAACTGTTTATGTTAAGCTGCGTAAAAACGGATTCACTGAACTGATCCCCACAGTTGAAGGCCGAGTGCGACTCAAAAACGGCCAGTTTCTGGCGGTTCAGGGCATTGATGCTTTTGCCCTAATGCACAATACCAGTAACCCCACCAGCAACGCCACCAGCCGATCATCCAGTGCTAACGAAGATAAGCATTACCCCCATAGCGCAGCGCTGAATCCATTAACCTTTTCATTCCCGCCTTATCAGTTGTTAATAGCCAAAACATTCGCCGACAAACTCAACGTCACGCCAGGCAGCACCCCCGCTTTGGCCGATGGCGCCAACTTGCCCGCGGTTAGCATCGTCTCAGACGATTTTGGTATTGGCTACAGTGCTTTGTGTGATATCCGCTGCACTCAAGCGCTGACATCCTTGCCGAACCAGCTAACGTCCATCGCCTTAACCGCACTGCCGACCCGCCATTTGGGCGATGATCATTCAACAGACCCCCTTGAACGACTAAAGGCTCTGTTGCCGCCAGAGGTCGGATTGTCTTTGGTGACCAAAAATGCCGCCAACCATGCACTTAGTGAAGCTTTTTTTCTCAATATGACGGCGGTTTCGTTTTTGGCTTTTTTAGTCGGTTGTTTTATCGCTTTTAATGCAGTGCGCTTTTCGGTGTTACAGCGACTCAATATGGTCAGAAACCTGAGATTAGCCGGGGCCACTTTTAGCGAAGTCGCGCTGGCGTTGGTGCTCGAATTGCTGTTTTGGGCCTTGTTGGCCAGTATTATCGGCGGTTTACTCGGCTGGTTTTTGGCGCAACTATTATTGCCCGGCGTCGGTTTAACCTTGGTACAGCTATTTCAGGGCATCAACATACTCACCATGGGCGGTATTGAACATTGGTGGTCTCTAGCCTTGCTGATATCTTTGCTCGCCACCATTACCGCCACGGTACAACCGTTTTGGCAATTGGCTCAGCAAAAACCACTACAAACCAATGTCAATACAGATTCACCTAGTCATGTTTCAGGTGTGGTATTGGCCATTTCACTATTGCTGATCGGCGGTGGGTTAACCTTATTACCTCAATCGCAAGCACTTGGTTTCGCCATCACTGCTTGCTGGTTTATGGGCGGCGCATTGCTGGTGCCCGGAGTTTTATTACTGCTTTATCATCGCCTGAGTCAAATCAAAGGGTTACTTAATTATCCTAAATTACATTGGGCCATCACCGATGGTCAGTTTAATCACGCCAGATTATCGGTGGCGATGATGGCCTTTACCGTCGCCATTGCCGCCGGTATTGGGGTTAGCACCATGGTATCGAGCTTTCGTATCACGCTGATAGATTATCTTGATCAGAGTTTCAGCGAGTCGTTATACCTTATCCCCAGTCAGGCTGATACATTGCCCATCAAACAATATTTAGATCAACACCCTGACGTATTGCTGGCATATCGTTACTTGCACACCAGCACGACATTAAGGGGTCGCGCTGATGAATTTCAAAGCCAGATACGCTCAATGAGCAATCACCAAATACGTCATGACAGTACCAGCCTTGAACAGCAAGTCGATGGATTGTGGGCCAAATTCCACCAGCAACAGGGCGTTATCATCAATCAGACATTGGCGTTTCAACAGCAATTATCGCCCGGTGACAGCATCACTTTGCAACGGCCCCATCAATCCATCACCACGCAAGTATTGGGCGTTTATTATAGTTATGGCTCGACCAATGCCGCGATGGCCATAGATGAATCATGGTTAAAAACCTTGTGGCCTCAATTAAATACCGTTGAGGTGGGCGTTTACTTAAAAAAAGGCTTAAACAAAGACTTAAAAGGGCAAGGGACCGTGGATGAGTTACTGCTTGCCCTAAAAGACAAATTTCAATTGCAGTCACATCATTATCTCAAACCGCAAGAACTCAAAGGTTTGGCATTAACCATCTTCGAGCAAACCTTTCATGCCACCAATCTGCTGACCGTGTTTACCTTGATGATTGCCGCCATCGGCATTTATTGCGCCTGTTATGCCGCCGAAGTGGATAAACAGCGTCAGTTAACCTTGCTCAAAGTGCTTGGCGTCAATAACCGCGAAATTGCATTATTATCTTTGTTGCAGCTGTTTTTTAACGCCTTGGTCGCCGCGCTTATCGCCTTACCGCTGGGTCTATTGATTGCCTGGGCCAGCGTGCATATTGTGCTGCAATATTCCTTTGGTTGGCATTTTGCGGTGGTTATTCAGCCGCTGGTATTGACGGCAATTCTCGGTGGCGCGATTTTAATTGCTTTATTGGCTGGGCTGATCCCGCTGTATCGTTTAAGTCAAAAGACGGTGATTAATGCTTTCAGGGAGGCGGTATGAGTATTTTAGCGATAGTAAGAGTGAAAGTGAAAGTGAAAGCAAGAGTAGCGATAAAGTGGCTGGTGGTCTGTTTATCTTTAGCCCCTTTAACCTCTTTACCCCAGGCCAGCGCTGCCACAGAGGTTAACAGCACTTTTCAAAAGGTAGTGCCCGGCCGTCAGTTTCACTTTCCACAAGATCACCAACACCATCCTAATTTTCAAAGCGAATGGTGGTATGTGACTGCTAACTTACAGGGTGAAGATGGTTTGTCTTATGGTGCCCAATTCACCCTATTCAGCAATAGCCTGATGATAGCAGGTTTATCACAACAGGTTTATTTTGCTCATGCCGCATTATCGACACCTGAGCGATTTTATCACGCCGAACGTTATGCCAAAGCCAATATGGGCCACGCTGGAGTGCAAACAAAACCATTTCGGTTATTCCTCGATCACTGGCAATTCACCGGCACTGACGAAGCACCATTACCGGGCAATTTGGCTGTAAGCGAACCTCAATTCGCTTATCAACTTAGTCTGACTCCGGCGAAAACAAAGCAAGTGTATTTTTTACAAGGAGATAACGGATTTAGCCAAAAAAACCACAGTGGCAGCCTCGCTTCTTATTATTACAACGCGCCATTTATTGATATTAGCGGCACCATTTACTTTGACGATAAGGCCATTAAGGTTAGTGGTGACGCCTGGTTTGATCGAGAATGGAGCAGCAAACTGTTTTTTGGCCAGTTCGCGGGCAATGGTAGTGCAGGTACAGGTGCAGATGCTGATACAACCCAAGTAGGTTGGGACTGGTTGTCGTTGCATTTAGATGACAATAACGCATTAATGCTTTATCGCCTTAATAGTAAAGAAGGCAGTAACGAGAGTAGCAAAACTGAAAGTTATCTCACAGGCAGCATCATGTCTACCTCTGGCAAACAAATCTCGTTATCGGCTGAACAAATTCAATGGCAGCCGACCCGCTGGAAAACCTTTAAGGGCAAAAAGTACTCGCTTGATTGGCGGTTAAAAATCCCTTCACAGCAGATTGATATCACCATTTCGCCGATAAATGATGACCAGTTTCAAGATGGTCTAGTGCCTTATTGGGAGGGTGCGGTGACCACCGATGGCAGTCATTCGGCGAAGGGGTATTTGGAGTTGTTTTAGTATTACTGCGACAACCCCTTCTTCAACCGATATTGACGTCCTTCAATACCATCAAAATACAAATCAATATCTGGATGGT
>JBLGCB010000046.1:0-26901 GCA_047617105.1 Phenylobacterium sp.
AGGCCATTGATATATTCGTGGATCAGTGGATCGTAATCGACAGGTAATCGTGCGCGAGTTTGACGCATCAGCACATCACCGAGCAATTTTTCTTTCTCATAACTGAGAGTGCTCAGGGCGTTGGAGCCTATATTGGGCAGTTTATTGTCACTGGCCAAAACCGGTTGGACTATTATGCTAAAACATAAAGCGGCAACAGCAAGTGTTCGATACAACCTCAATCTCATTCAATCCTCTTGTTTTGCTGTTTTGTCGGACCCGATTATCAGGGACCGATAGTGAAATTACCTTGTAGACCCGCCATCAGGACGGCATCTTGATCTTGGCCGATCAGCTTTTCTTGCATTTCGTAATATTTACGAATGGATACGCCATCAACTTTTTTAATCAATAGTTCTTTTTTCAAAAAGTTGATCACACTGTGCACTGATTTAAAAGCATGGATGATCAGCGCTTTATCGGCTTCATCACCGCGTTGAAAATAAAAATCAATAAACTTGTGCAACTGGCTAATCCGCAATAACACTTTCATGTTATGCGGATCCCATGTGCGAAATTCCATTAAGCGGTTATCTCTGACAAACTGATCGATCTCTTTGGATTTGGCATAAGGGTATGCATGTAATTCAAAACCACGTTCAGTAAATATCTGATAAATCGCCAGTCGTGGCTTCTCTTCGCAATGTACTGTGCCATCTTTGTCAATGTGGCCGCCCAAAAGTTCAACATTCCAATTGCGTTTATCGACAATTCTTTTTAACGCAGTATCAAACCCATGTGTTAGCAGGCCCTCAGACTCGCCAAGTGATTGAGCAACCATATGAAAAAACGGCGGCAACTCACCCCAGTTAAGGGTTTTTTTATATAGGTTAATGTCTTTTAATGTTGGATTATTGGGCAACTCGTATTTGCCGCTGGGATCTGCCATGGAGCTAGCCTCTGTTACATCGCGTTATTACTAAGAATAACGCAAATTTAACCATAATGAGATTGTTTTGGCACAATAAAATTTAGATAATGGCGAAAAGAATGTAAAGAGTGTGGTTATGACCCTGGATTTTGACGCCAGAAGCCTAAAGTGTCCGCTATTGTTTGTAAAAACCAAACAAATGCTCAAACAAATTAAACCGGGGCAACAGCTTCGGGTGATGCTAAATGATGCCATTGGCATTAATGATATTAAGCGATACCTCGACAAGCAAAATTTCAGGTATACTCTGATTGAACTCAATACCGTTGAACCCTCAAATGTTGACCAAGCGGTTGATAAAGCGCGGACCCAACCGATAACCCCGGATATGCAATTTTGCATACAAGCCAAGGAAACCTAAGCAATGGTAGAATTTCTGCTCGACTGGTACAAACGCAAATTTTCTGATCCCGAATCTGTTACGTTGTTTTTATTGCTGGTGATCGGTTCTGTCACTCTGTATTGGGTGGGTCATATCATGGTGCCGGTGCTGGTGGCGGTGGTGATTGCTTATTTGCTTGAATGGCCAGTGGCTAAGCTTAATGCTTCTGGTTTATCCCGTACCGCAGCAACGTCGTTAGTATTATTGACTTTTGTCAGTGGCATGACCGCACTTGCGGTTGGCTTGGTGCCCAACTTGTGGCAACAGGCCAGCAACTTGGTGGCTGAAGCGCCAACGATGTTAGAGCAAGGTAAAAGTTACGCCAGATTATTGCCAGACAAATACCCTGATTTGGTCAATAGCGAACAAATCCAGTGGACGCTGGATAAAGTCGACACTTGGATGATTCATATTGGTGAGCAATTGGTTAGCGCGTCGTTTTCGACCATTGTCGATTTGGTGGCGCTGATGATTTATCTGATTTTGGTGCCGCTGATGATCTTCTTTATGTTAAAAGACAAAGACGTGCTGATGGCCGGATTTAAAACACTGTTACCCACCACCAGACGGCTGATCACTCAAGTGTCCAACGAAATGAATGTGCAAATCATGAATTACATCCGCGGCAAAGTCATTGAGATTGTAGTGGTTGGTATTGCGACCTATGTTGTCTTGGCCATTTTTGATATGCGTTATGCCGCTTTATTTGGTTTGCTGGTTGGCTTGTCGGTATTGGTGCCATACATTGGCGCGGTGGTGGTGACTATTCCTGTGGTGTTGGTGGCACTGGCGCAATGGGGCGTTAGCCCAGAATTTTGGTATGCCATGATTGCTTATACCGTGGTTCAGGGGCTAGATGGCAACTTATTGGTGCCGCTATTATTTTCAGAAGCAGTAGATGTTAATCCGGTGTTTATCGTTATCGCTGTACTATTTTTTGGTGGTCTGTGGGGTTTTTGGGGGGTGTTTTTTGCCATTCCATTGGCTGCACTGGTGAAAGCCGTGCTTAGCGCCTGGTCTGAAGAGCAGGCTGAAACTGTTGAAGTTTCAACGTAGGGTGCGCACTGCGCACCATTAACCACCAGACATCTCCAACCTTATCTACGACCATTATAGGTTTATTTTAAATCAACATTAGCGGTGCGCATTGCGCACCCTACGCCATTTAAACAAAAAGTGTTTATTGTTGAATCCAATATTTAACCCCTTGAGCGGCCAAAAAGGCCGCTGCATCAACCCCATGCAGTAACGCCACAGTGGCCAAAATACCCGCCTCAATACATTGCCCGGCGGCTACGGTGACACTACGTGGCGCGTCGTCAATGGGCCAGCCTGTTTTCGGGTTGAGAATATGACTATAACGAGTGCCATCTTTTAACAAATAACGTCTGGCATCGCCGCTGGTGGCCAATGCGCCCTGAATAATCGATAAAGCGGCTGAGCGGGGTTTGCCTGCTTCATCTGGGTTTTCGATGCCGATGGTCCAAGGGGTTTTATCGGCTTTGGCTCGGGTCAGGCAAATATCGCCGCCAAAGTTGACCACCACAGACACCTCTGGCGCGGCTTTTCTGAGCAATGCGGTGACCCGGTCAACGGCGTATTCTTTGCCGATACCACCAAAATCAAGCTGCATCTGAGCGGGCAGGGTGACACTGATTTGGTCATAACGGACTTTTTGCCAGCCAATCAAAGGTAATATGGCGTTGATGGCATCAGTTGTTGGTACTCCGTCACTGCCGTCAAACGTCCAGACTTTGCGCAGCACGCCTGAGGTAATATCAAATTGACCATCACTGATGAGGTAACACTGATGGGCAAATTCGAGCAGTTGCCAAGTTTCCTGATCAATCGTAACCGCTTTGCCCTGACTATTATTGATGGCCCAACACAGGCTGTCGGGGTTGTAACGGCTGAATTTTTCTTCGATGCGCTTGGCTTCATCACCAGCGATTTGAGTGAGTTGGCGGGTGAGTGTGAGGTTGCTGCCATCGACCAGTATTTCGCAGGGACTGGCCATGGCGTCAAATAAACCGAGGCAAAAACCATTTTTTTTTGCCACGGTGATGTTGGTATTAGCCAATGCAGGCTCCCACTTACTTGCGTATGATTAAAACGAATAGCTTAGCTGAAGGATCAGCGCTTTAACCGTGGGGTTAAGTTCGTAACTACTCAACACGCCTGGTGCGTTAAAACCGTCGTTGTTAGGGTCTTGTTGGTAATATTCGAGCCTAAACGCCAAGTTATTGCCGGAGTTAAGCTTGATGCCATATTTAAAGCCTACGGTGTAAGCGGTGAATTCGCCGATACGATAATCTGCACTGGCATAAACAGGCTGTAATGGTGATTGCAGTACTGTTGATTGCAGTAAGAAGGGCCGATAGAAATCCGCCGCACCCTGGCGATAGATTCTAAAATGGGGTTCAAGGTAACTGTCGTTATCAAACACAAAACGCAGTTTAGAATCGACAGTATGCGAATCAATGCCCCAGTCGTCGGTCATAAAGCGGTATGATACATCGGCGATGGTGCTGTCAAAATGATATTTAGTTTGCCAGAAAAAACTCTGTTTGGTGCGCTTGTCTGGGCGGTTCTCGTATAAATGATCTTGCGCTAGGCCCTGAGCATTGACCACAGTGACCACTTTGAATGGGTCGGTTAGATAACCATCGCTGGTTGAATAAGAGTAATTAAACTGCATGATTGCCCGGCGATTGATCACCTGAGTGACCCCGAGTAATAGGTCAAGAATGTCTTTGCTGCCACTGCCCCCCAATCGGCTTTGACTGAATACATCGGCATGTTGTTGGTTCTGTTGCTCGTCAGCGCCGTTATCATCAAGCTCATCGGTTGAGATCAACATAGCGGCATAAGGCACCGGACGCCCACCCTCAGGTTCAATGGTATCGTGAGAATAAGCAAACCCCGCTGACAGGGTGGTATTTTTTTGGTTGATATCGCGACTCACTGAACCATTAAAACCGAGCGACAGATAATCGAATTCTTTGGAAGCATGAAGGCCAAAGCTGCCCAGATAAGACTCGCCAACAGGTTGGGTCCACTGGCCGTTTAATTGCAGTCGGGTATCATGAAAGGTGTCGTCAAGCGGCACTTCTCCCGCAGCGACCTGATAGTTACCGCGGCCAGAAGGACGGGTAAAGGTTTGAATGCCCGGTTGTGGCACGGCACCGGTAGGTGATGCACCCGTGAGGGTATCTACTGTTATTTTCAGGTCGAGAATCTCGTTTTCATCAAAGGTTTTATTGGCATTGATGATGCCTTCGACTGCGGTGACCCGGCTATCTGATTCGCCATAATATAAAATGGCGGTATTGAATTTCCAGTCGTCGTCGCTGTTGGTATTGGCGGCATTGCTGGCTGCCAATGCATCAGCCCCCAACAGGGCGCATGATGCGGCGGCAAGGGCACCGGTTAAGTTGGTAAACTTGCGGGGTTTTTTATCGCCAGTGGCAGATTTACTGGCATCTGGTTTGATTAGTTGCATCCGCAGCCGCCTCCGGCAAAACTTCTACCGCCACTGCTGGCTTCTTTACTGAAATAAATATGATCGTCCAGCGCACTGTCTAGTGGGCTGGCATTGAGCGCCATGGCATCTTTGGCCAGCAAATCTCGTTCCCAGGGTTTAACGCCTAAATTGGCACAGCCGCTGGTTAAGCTGGCGAGTAATAAAACCACAAGGGTTGATTTGAGTGCTTTGCTGTTCATGGCATTCGCCTTTTATTTGCTTTTGGGGTTGTTAGCGTTGTTGACGGTATTGGCAGGTTGGCCTGGCGGTTGATTGACGCCTGACAGTGCCTTTTTTAGCTGAATCAAATGTTCAATTTGCTGTTCATAACCGGCTGTGCGTTTTTGTTTGAACCCGACATGGCTGGCGACGATATTGCCCAGGTGATCAATCAAGTAACTGCTGGGCATACCCATCACCTTATAAGCCCGGGCCAAATCACCTTCAGGATCATAAGTAATAGAGAATTCTGCCGGATACTTGCTGAGAAACTTTTCGGCCAGATGGCGTTCAGTATCAAGATTAATTGATAATACCGCGAAGTCTTCAGCACTGTATTGTTGGTTGATTTTGTTCAGCCAAGGAAAAGACTTGCGGCAAGGTCCGCACCACGACGCCCAAAAATCGATATAGACCACTTTACCTTTAAAATCAGACAAACGTTGCTGATCGTTGACCACAAAATCAGTTGCCGGTTTGGGGCTAACCGCTTTGGCCATTGCTTGAAACGCTGTAGAGTGGCCGAGTAATACCAGCGCCAGCAACACCAATCTGGTCAAGATAAGCCGGGTTAAATTTCGATGAAGACGGAGCATGAGCAGTCCTTAAATCATAAGTGAAGACAGTATAGTGGATTAATCTTAAGGTTTTCTTAAGAGAAAAGCGATGTAACTATTCAGCGCACTCATCTTTCGCCCCATAACGGCGTTATCTTCGTACTCAAACAGTTACATATGACCTATATGCGCCTATTTTCCGTGCGAAGATGCCTTGTTCTGAAGCGAAATCTAAGCACGCTGAACAGTTGCAAAGTGATTACACTATTTATGGTCAAACTTTTACATCAATTGACAACGTTGTCATTTGTTGCTACTTTTGCCGAGTCTGCACAAATACAAGTATTTTTGTGGACATAAAACAACAAAAAAATCAATTTAAAGAAAAGTGAATCTAATAGGAATAACAATGAAAAAATCGCAAGTTTTACTCGCCTCGGGTCTGTTATTAAGCGCCGCCAGCTCGGCTAACACCACACCAATAACAGCAGCAACAGACAAAGTACTCTTTTCACAACAACCGCCAGCCAGTTTACCCGCCAATATGGTACCCCAGTTTGTGACTTTGGGTTTTGATGATAACAGCGAAGCTGATGGTATCAACTGGACGTTGCAAACCCTGGCAGGATTAAAAAATCCAGCGGGTTTGGGTAGTGCAGCGACCTTTGATGGTCAGCCGCTTAAAGCCAGCTTCTTTCCGACTTGTCGCCAGGCAGAACAGAATCCGGCGATTTTGACCGCTTGGAACCAAATCTATTTGCAAGGCCATGAAATCGGCAATCACACCTATGCCCATGAGTGGGGCCAGAACTTTAGCCAGCAGCAGTGGGAAAGCCAAATGCAGGGATGTATGACGTTGTTGTCTGCGCCTTTCAAAGCGGGTGATGCCAGCTCCGGTGCAGGTGTGCCTCGTGAGCAAATTCAGGGGTTTCGTGCCCCGTTTGTGCTGTATAACGATGATACCTTCAAAGCAATGAAAACCGTTGGTTTGAGTTATGACGTCAGTATTCAAGAGGGTAATCAAGCCGACCAGGATACCAGCAATTATTTTTGGCCTTACACGTTGGATGAAGGTAGCCCGGGCAGTCAGTTGGCGTGGTGGGGACCTAATGTCAGCAAGCATCCGGGTGTATGGTCATTACCGTTGCATATGTTACAAGTGGTGCCAGATGATCGGGTGGCCAAATACGGTTTGAATTATTCATTGTTGAATAAAATTCATGAGACGCTGAAAAAATTCAACTTTAAAGGCAACAAGCTAACCGCGTTTGATTTTAACCTGTATTCTAGCGGCGACTGGTTGTACGCCCTGACCAAAGCTGAAGCGTTGGCGGTATTAAAATATAACCTTGATGCGCGTTTAGCGGGTAACCGTGCGCCATTGGTACTGGGTTTTCACACCGATTACTTAAGTGGTTCAGCCATAGCCAACATGAACGCCACTTCACCACAAGACCGCCGTGATGTGGTCAAAGAGTTCCTTGAATATGCGGTGACGATAAAAGCCGTTCGGGTGGTGCGTCATATCGACGTGATTAACTGGATGCGGCAGCCGACTAAATTGGTTGTTTGCGCTGATAATGAATGGGATTTTCAGGCGGTGTATACCGCAGGTGATACCGTGAGTTACCAGGGCCACTTATGGACCGCCAAATGGTGGACTAAGCTCGAGATGCCGATCGCCAAAAGTTGGTCGGTGTGGAAGGATGAAGGGCAGTGTAGCTAGTAGCTTTGCCATGAATCATTATAAAGTGAGGTTGCTTGCGACCTCGCTTTTATGCTTTAACAATATTGCTTTTTATAAATCTGAATGTCGTTCTGTAGCAAGGCATAACAATGGTTCATTGGATAGGCTGGACGTGCTTTGGCCAATACCTTAAATTCTAATCGATTATTAAATTGTTCACTGATAAATTGAGAGGCGTTGTCGCCTTGAGCTGTTTTTATGTCCGCTTTTGCCTTTTCTGATAATTGATAAACAAATGCTTCGGCCAATTCTATTATCTTCGATTCCAAATCATGGCCTCTGAAATATAAAAACACATTCTCAGAGCATAAGCCTTTTTCAGTGAAATCTTTTAATTGCGCATCTGATAACGAATGGGTTGTCGCTTCATTGGATTGTGTTGGCTCTATGGTTAATGCTTTGATTGACGTGACGATGGTATCTTTTAGTGCCGCAATGTTTTTATCATCCACTAAACGTTGCAAGAAACAGCCATAAATATATTTAGACCAGTTTACCAATACATTTTCTAATAATTGCTTATCAACACCTTGATAGACACCAACTGCTGTGCAACAACAGTGAGTTAAACCGACAGGGTTGTAATAGTAGTTCTCGATGGCAAAAGCCCAAGTTTGAAAACAAAAATCATTTTGGTAAATGGATGAGTTCTTATTCAGCAGGTAATCATAATCAGTGTCGATACATATGATTGTTTTAGATCCAAGAATGATTCTTTGTTCTTTGATTGCGGTGAGAATCGCATCCTTGCCATTGGCAGATTTGATTCTGGATATTTCTTGAGCATTAATTTCCAATTCAAATTTATTGAATTCTTCTGTCCAAAATCGAATATCGTCATAAGCTTCAACAAAAGCCTGAATGCCAAGAGTTTGGCCAAATTTTTCATGAGCTTGATTTTTTTCGGTCGAAAAGCCAAAATCAGGGATGGTACGAGTAATTTTCATTCTGTCGAACCTAAACCGGTGAAATTTCTAAGCAGTTACCCAACCAGCCATTTTGTATCAGACTAGGCGAGTGAGTGGCGATGATAAACTGGCTATCCGGCGCTAAGTCAGACAAATCTTTGATCAAGTGATCTTGCCATTTAACATGTAGTGAAATTTCAGGTTCGTCGAATAAAAACACTTCGACTTTGTTTTGATATAAAAACACCACAAAGAATAAATAAATTAGCGTTTTTTCACCCCGTGATAATAAATGCCATGGAATGATTTCATCACTACCGATATGTCTGAGGGTTAATTTATTATCTTCGTCTCTGGTCATTTGTTTATTGGAGGAGACAAAATAACCATCGAGTAGGGTAATGACGTTGTTAAACTCATTGGTCTTGTTTAACTGGTTTTGATAATCTGCTGAATTTTGTAAGCGGGTGAGGTCTGATTCTGCACGCATCAAATCGATGATATTTTTATTGATATGGGATTCATGAATTTGAATGGTATCTCTGAGATAAGTAAATCTTTCGTCAATTGAGTTTTTGTAGTAACCCCAGTAATTCATTGAAAAATCGATATTACTTTTTTCCATATTATGCAGGGTGTTTCTGTCTTCTTGGAAAAGAAAACTTAGTGATTTATTTGATATCCTCTCGACAAGATTTTCAGCTTCTTCAGCAGAAAAATGATTGGATGTGCAAACTTTGGATACCTTCAACTCCGATTTAATTTGATTGGTATAACTAACGTGATTGATGGCGTTATTGTTTGTTTCATCACGATAAGTTTGTTCAACTTCTTTTAACGCTTTTAAATTGTGTAAAGCAAAACTAGTACTAATATTCGTTATTTCGTCAATTTTTTCAATGGTCGATGACTTACCTTCTGACTCGGGCAATAAAGCAGTATTGATAAGCAGCCCTTCTAGAAATTCAGCTTCAGCAGACCAGAAGCGATTTTTTGATGTTGAAGGTTGTTTATTTTTATCATTCAAATTAACAGTATCATAAATCACATTCAGCAATGTACTCTTACCTGAACCATTACAGCCAGTCAAAAAAGTCACTGGGTTTTCAAAGTTCAGCGTAATATTGTCCTCGCCCCATAGGTTGAGAATTTCTATCTTTGCAAGATGCATTTTGCCATTATTCCTGAGATGTTAACTATTGCTATTGCTAATTCGATATTGACGTTTTCGAATGAATGCGACGTATAAGCCCAGAATCTTAACATGCCAACCAAGATAACTCGAATCACCAAGCAGATTTTTTTCGTCAATCACCGCCAATGGTTGTTTGTCGGCTGTTATTAGTGAATAATCAAAGTAACTATTCAGCGCACTCATCTTATCCACCATAACGGCGTTATTTTCGTACTCAAACAGTTGCATAGGATTATATGCGCCTATTTTCCGTGCGAAAATGCCTTGTTCTGAAGCGAAATCTAAGCACGCTGAACAGTCACTAATCAAATTCATCTAAATCTGTCGACGGTGGTGCAAATAGACCGTTGGTTATTTATTAAACCAGTTAACAAGGGCCAATTAGCTATGGCGTTTCCAACAGCGGTGAATTGCACGGATATTCAAAGTGCGATAAATTCCGGGCAATTCGATGCATTAATCATTATCACCCCGGACTTTACACTTTTATCAAACCCATCATTAATGACTTTTATTGAGCAAGCCTCATTCATAGATGCCAGAATTGGCAAAAATACAGTGCTGCTTCAGTGTGACCAAGTACCAGGCAAACGCCTGATATTGGCACCTGCTGGTGATGTTAATGGCGATTACAGCGATGCCAGAAATTTCGGTGATGCCGCCAACGAGGCGATTTTGATTGCCCGAGACGCAGGTGCCACTAAACCATTGGTGTGGATCAATGGTGCGCCTGACAACGAGTTGTATGCCTGTGCCGCCGAAGTGGCTTACCTTGGTACCACTCAGGCGTTATGGCAGCCACTCGAAGCCAGAGAACATTATGAAGCAGACGAAAACATCGAACCCGTCAGTAGCATCGGCATTTATACCGATTCACCGATTGACGAGCAATGGTTGAATGCGCTGGAATCTGGTCGTCGTGTCGCCAGAGATATATGTGGCACAGAACCTGAGCGTATGGCACCCCCCAGATTTGCCGAGTATTGTCAGCAAACGTTTGCCAATAGCCCAGTTGAAGTCACAGTGCTTGATGACATGGAATTGCTCAAACAAGATTATCCGATGATGATGGCGGTGGCTAGAGCATCCCTTGCAGTAAAACGCCATCAACCTCGGGTTATTCGCTTGGTGTATACCGGCGAAGGCAAGATTGATAAAACCCTGTTATTGGCCGGTAAAGGGCTGGTTTATGATACCGGTGGCGCAGACCTTAAAGTCGGTGGTCATATGGCCGGCATGAGTCGAGATAAAGGGGGCGGTGCCGCAGTCGCTGGTTTCATGGAAGTGTTGGCGCAGCAACAACCCGCTGGCATCAAAGTGATTGCCGAAATCGGTGCGGTGCGTAACAGCATTGGCAGTGATTGTTTTGTGCCAGATGAAATCATTACCAGTCACCATGGCGTGCGGGTACGTATTGGTAATACTGATGCCGAAGGGCGTTTGGTATTGGGTGATTTATTGTCTCATTTGCGTGAAGATGCCATTGATGCGGTGAATCCTGAATTGATGTCTATTGCAACCTTAACCGGACATGCCGCGCGTTCTGTCGGGCCTTATACCGCTTTGGTTGAGAATGCCCCTGCCAGAGCCAATGGTCTGTCACAAAAAATGGTCGACGTTGGTGATGTTTGGGGAGACCCTGCTGAAATTTCTCGTTCGCGTCGAGAAGATTGGTCGTTTATTCAACCACACACCAAAGCAGATGATGTGATGTCTTGTAACAATGCGGCTTCTGCGGTCACCGCGCGTGGTCATCAATTTCCGATGGCGTTTTTGGCAGTCTCTTCTGGCTTAGACAAACACGGTTGCGATAGCGACTTGCCGTTGCCTTTTGTTCATATTGATATCGCGGGTTCTGGGGTTGAAGGTGGTGATTGGCAGCACGGTAAACCCACTGCGGCGTCTGTAGCGATGTTGGCTGGGACTTATTTGAAACACCGCTAACGCTATGAATATCAGTCAGAAAATCCTCCTATATATGCTGCCGCTGGTGATTTTTCCACTGGCGCTGCTGGGCGGGTTTTCTTATCTTAGTTTGCAAAGTAACACCGAGCAACAAGCCCTGTCGCGGGTTAACAATTACTTGTTGCAAAATAAACAGCAAGTACAAAACGACTACCGCAATATTGAAACCGTACATACTCTGCTGAGTAAATCACACCTGATTAAACAATACCTGACCAGCGAACAAGCCTCCGTTAAACGCCAACTCCACAATACCATGGTCGATGTGTTTTCCCATTACGCCACTTCTTACCAAGACTTTTATGAAATTAGATTGCTCAGCGTCGATGGCCAAGAAGTGGTGCGTTTTAGCACCGATGCGGCGGCAAATCTGAGCAAAAATGAACGTCAGAGCAGTTATTTTTCGCAGATCACCGGGATGACCGAAGAGCGAGGTCTGTTTTTAATTGATAATCCAGATAACGACGAAATTGCGCTGTTATCGGTGAAAAAAATCTATGCCAGCAAGACCAAGGATGCGTTGGTGCCCAAGCTATTTGGTTATCTGGTGCTAACGATACGCCCGTCAGTGATCACCGCTGTGGTCCATAGTAGCCTCGGCGATACGGGAGAAACCTTTATCACCGATCCTCATGGTACCGTGTTATTTTCAGCACAATCTTATTTGCAGGGCACCGTGTTGCCATCCACTGTTTTTAGCCAACTCCAAGAGACCCTAGATACCCAAGTATTGGCCAGTATCACTGAGGATGAAAACGATGGTGGTGATGAAATTCTTTACCAAGGGGTGACGTTGTCAGATGATTATTTGCTGTTCACCAGCATTGCCCGAGATGAGTTAGTGGCCGAGCGTCAATACTTGCCATTTATATCGGTGATCACCACCTTGGGCGTGATGATTATGGTGCCATTTTTATTGTATTATTTTCTTAAGACCCTGGTATTGCAGCCGATTGGTGAATTGACCATGGCCAAGCAGGCTGTTGGTAAAGGCAACCTTGATGTGCGCCTTGAAGGCAAACCCAGTGATGAAATTGGCCAGTTATATTCGGCGTTTAATGTGATGGTCAGGCAGCTCAAAATTTATCGAGCGCGTGAGATGGACAACAAGCTGAATCTTGAAGATAAGATCACTGTGCGGACCAAAGCGCTCAAAGAAACCAACCTAGAATTGCAAAGCAGCAATAAGGTCCTCGATGAAGCAAGAACGACCGCTGAGCAAGCCAACCAACTGAAAAGTTCTTTTTTGGCCAATATGAGTCATGAAATCAGAACGCCATTGACGGCGATCATTGGTTTTACTGAACAGGCTTTAAAGCCGAAGATCGATCACGTCGATCAGGAAGACTACCTGCAACGCGTCTTACGCAGTGGTCAGCATTTATTGCATTTGATTAATGAAATTCTCGATTTGTCAAAAATTGAAGCAGATAAGCTTGAACTGGAACACAAGCCGATTAATTTGTTTGAATTGTTGTCCGATATCGAAGGACTCAATATTGCGTTGGCACGAGAGCAATCACTCCACTTTGCCATTCGTTATGAATATCCGCTACCGCAAATTTTTAACGGCGACTTGATGCGCCTACGCCAGATTTTGCTCAACCTGTGTAGCAATGCAATTAAGTTTACCCGTCAGGGCGAAGTGATTATGACGGTGTGCTTTCATGAGAGCGACAATGAAATTCTGTTCTCAATTCAAGACAGCGGCATCGGTATGTCAAGCCAAGAACTGGGCCGCTTGTTTCAGCCGTTTGTTCAGGCGGATTCGAGCATTACCCGCCAGTTTGGCGGCACGGGTTTGGGCTTAGTTATCTCGCAAAAGCTGACCCAGTTGATGCGCGGACGGATTGTGGTTGAAAGTATCAAAGGACTGGGCAGTCGCTTTGATATTTTTATTCCCACCGATATGTCGCTAGTGAATCTGGTCGACAGTTTGCCGTTTACCAGCACCAAAAAACCCAAGCTGGATGCTACCGTCAGTAACTTTGAACATGCCAATGTGCTGGTGGCTGAGGACAACCCAGATAACCAGTATTTGATTGAATTACTGTTACGTCGATTTGGGGTGGCCTTTGAAACTGTGGATAATGGTAAAAAATCGGTAGAAGCGGCGCTAGCAGAAGATTTTGATTTGATCTTAATGGATATTCAGATGCCGGAAATGGGCGGACTTGAAGCGGTGGAAATGTTGCGTCAAGTCGGCGTAGATTGTCCTATTATTGCCTTGACCGCCAATATTATGAAAGAAGACATTGACGATTACCTCAGCTCCGGCTTTGATGGTACTTTGGCCAAACCGATTCAGCAGAAAAGTTTTTATGAGACCATTCATCGTTACCTCAATGAATCCAGTGAATCGGCGCAATCGATTGACAAATTGGTGGCAGATTTACAAAATGATAATGAAGTAGTTCAGCTTAAAGCCAACTTTAAAGCCAGTTTGCCTGAGGTGATGCGCAATTTCAGTCTATACATTGAAGAGCAAGACTGGAATGGCCTGAGGCATCACGCGCATATGATTAAAGGCAGTGCTGGCAGCATGGGTTATCCTGAGCTGACCGAACAAGCGGCAAGCATCGAGGCTTATGTCAAAAATGCCCAATATCCATTGGCCAAGAATGCGACTAAACTATTTATAGAACAGTGTGAGCAGTGTTTATAAAACTTGTGATGAAATACGTAGGGTGGGCAGGCTTTTTATGCCCGCGTGACCCTGAATATCGTTATATGGTCATAGCGTAGGGTGGGCAGCTTTTTTGCCCACGCGTGACCTTGCAGTCATAGTCAGGCCCTGCTTGCATAACCACCAATTAAAAGGTATTGAACCATGAAAAATCTCAGTCAAATCATACCAATAACCTGTCTTGGCCTTTGCCTCAGCTTGCTTGGTGGCTGTGGTGGCGGGGGCGGAGGTTCTGTAGCAACAACGCCAACTACACCAACCACACCCACGACTCCAACCGGGGTTTGTTCGGTTGCCGCAGAGAATGAAACCCTGCTGACTTACCTGCAAGATGAATACTACTGGTATAAAGATATCCCCTCAGGGTTGGTATCGGGCAATTACACCTCTCCGCAAGCGTTGCTTGATGCAGCTCGATCGCCACAAGACCGATTTAGTTTTATCATCACGGTCGATGAATATAATGCGATTTTTACCTCTGCGACCCTGGTAGGCCTGGGTCTTTCTTTTCAAATAGCCAGCAACAATCAAAACCTCGAAGTGCGTTATGTCTATGACAATGGTGCGGCGTTTGATGCGGGTATGACACGAGGGGATAAAATCACCGCGGTTGATGGTGTGGCGGTTGCTGACTTAGTGAGCCAAGTCAATGCAGGCAGCAACACTTGGCCGGATATTTTTGGCGATTCAGTGATAGGCGACAGTGTTGCGATGAGTTTCACCAAACCATCGGGAGAGGCATTTACCAACGATTTTATTAAAGAGAACATTGATACCAATACCGTGCTGGCTTCTCAGGTGATCCCAACATTAAGCAAGCAAGTGGGTTATATGGTGTTTAATCAGTTTATTGTCCGTGCTGCCGAAGATTTGAATGCGTCGTTTAACCAGTTTGCCAGCGCCAATGTTGAAGAACTCGTGTTGGACTTACGCTATAACGGCGGTGGTTTTATTAGTATCGCCAATCAACTGAGTACTCAAATTGGCGGTACTCATGTGGATAATCAAATATTTTCCTCTCTTGTTTTCAATGACAAACACACTGACAGAAATTCGTCGACGCTATTCTCTTTGGGTGCGGGAATAGAAGAACTCAGTCTTGACCGGGTGATTGTATTAACCAGTCCACGCACTTGCTCAGCCAGTGAAATGGTGATCAATGCTTTATCGCCATTTATTGAGGTGGTGACCATCGGTGATACCACTTGCGGCAAGCCAGTAGGCATGAGCCCGAGAGAAATATGTGATGATATGGTGTTTGCGATTAACTTTGAAACGGTCAATGGCATCGGCCAAGGTGGCTATTTTAATGGCATTACCACTCAATGTTTTGCGCAAGACAATATTGTCGCCGATTGGGGCAGCATAGAAGATCCGTTGTTGCGAGAAGGGTTGTTTTATATCGATAATAATCAATGTTTCACCGGCAATCGTGCACCATTAAAAGCGATCAGCGCTTTGCCAACCAACCCGGTTGATGCCAGCCGCGAGGCCAATAATATTTATTAACGACATTGTGGCATGATGATTGAATGACTGAGTGAGTAGAACGACAATAGTCAAAATTCTGTTCATTTGGTGTAATAAACTATGTTGAAATCATTATTTTCGGTGAAATTTATGGAGATTGCGGCACAAATCAGCTGGCAGTTGACGGCAAGGGTCAAAAAAAAGTTCACTACTGGCGGTAAAAGGCCAGTACTGACGGCTTTTATTCTCGCGGTGGCGTGTAGCTGTGGCTTTACTGCTTTGGTCAGCCATGGCGCTCATGCCGAGCAGTTAGAGGCGGTGCAAATCTATACTCAGGATGAATTGCTCACCCTAATTAAACAAAACAAACATTTGCAGCGGGTTAAAACCGATGATTGTCAGTTGCTGCAAGATATTGAAGCACGCGCGACGGTGTTAAAAGTGCCCGCTTATCAGTTTTTATACGGTGATATGCTGGCTTATGCGGTGTGCGTCGACAAAAACGTCGAACGTGGGGTGTATTTTATGCGCCTTGCCGCCGACCAAGGATTGCCAGAGGGCTTAGAACAACTTGGCCGTTATTATCACACCGGTCATTTTGTTCAGTCTGACATCAATCAGGCCATTGTTTATTTAAGAGAAGCGGCGGGTATGGGCAGTCTTAAAGCCACTATGCGGCTGGTGAAGATTTTTTTGCAGGGGGAGGGTAGCCCTTATGATTACGAAAACATCTACCGCTTATTACACCATTCGATTATCGCCGATAAAAAGGTGCATAAAGAAGCAGGCCAGTTATTGGCTAGACTGGCCAAATTGATGCCAACCAAGGTGGTCGCTAGGGCTAAAAAACCAATGCGTAATTAAATAAAACCCGAAACTTGCTATGGAATGGCGTAGGGTGGTCACGCTTTTTGTGCCCACGCGTGACGCACCAGCCAAAGGCAGGCCCTAAACATTGAGGCCTCTTAGATAGCGGCTCACTTTCGGATGTTATTTAATTATGGATCCTGAGCCTCATAAACCTATGCCGCATTAAACCCCAACGTAATACAAGTACCAGCATCTTTTTCACTATTAATACTCACGTCTAGCGCCAGCACCTCAATAATACTCTTGGTGATCGCCATGCCCAAACCATGACCTTCGATTTCATGTTCAAAACGGGTGAACGGTTCAAACACTTTTTCGACTTGCTCTGGTGACATGCCAATACCCGTATCTGATACGGTAAACTCAATGCCCTGACTGGATTGGGCGCTGCTAATAGTGATGCTGCCTGCTTGCTTATTGTATTTCACTGCGTTGGACAGTAGATTGGATACTAGGGTTGTCAGCATTTTTTTATCAGTATTAATGGTAATGTATTTACTTACCTGCTGGTGAATGGTTAATACTTTGCTGTCGATTAAGGGTTTGTTTAATAGCACAAAGGTTTCGATGATACTGGCCAGTGGCACCGATTCTACAGAGACTTTTTTATTGTGGGATTCGAACTGATCGTATTCAAGTAATTGGTCAATCATTGATTTCATCTGATCGCTGGCTTTGACCAGTATTTTCAACATTTGCTGTTCTTTTTCGGCGATATCATCCGCGCTGTTACTGGTGTTGTTGCCATCTTTATTGCTACGCAGCAACAGGTGTGAAAATCCTGAAATGGCATTGAGTGGGGTTTTCAGTTCATGACTGACCATGGCCATAAATTGAGACTTTTGTCGGGTCGCCTTTTGGGCAGCTGATTGTGCAATATAGAGTTCTTTTTCGGTGGTGCGTTGTTCAAGAATACGATTGACCCGAGCGGTGATCTCTACTTCATTAATCGGTTTGGTAATAAAATCGGTTGCACCAGCGCTAAATACGGTTTCCACTGTGGTGTAATCGTGTTTATTGGTCATCACCAATATGGGCAAGTTTTTGAATTTAAACTCTTTGCGGGCTTTTGCACACAATTCTAGACCAGACAATCTGGGCATGTTGATATCGGTGATGATCAAATCATATTGTTTGGCTTCGATCATTTCGATACCTTGTAGGCCATCTTCAGCGAATTCAAAATCAGCATCCAAATCAGCCAGAATGGCATGAACGATCATGCGGATAGATTTGGCATCATCCACAATCAGGATTTTATGAGTCGGTTTGGTCATGTATAGGGTTCCAAGGTTCCAGGCGATTGTTATCTTTAATTTTCGTGGCTGTTATGCTTTCTCGTATTTCATTATGAGCATAAAATGGTGAAATCGCACGTTTTGGCCGAGGATTTTTTCACATTTGGCTGTTTTTAAATCATCAGAGCAACAACTTTGTACATTATTTCGCTGTTTTTTGCATCTCGACGTTTAAAAACCCTGCCCTCAAGCTGAAATTCCTTTATACTCTGGCCATCTTATAGCGCTTATGTTGTTTTGCATGTCCATTAACGACCCCTTCTACCAACGAGAAAAAGAAAAATACGAAAACCCGGTGCCTAGCCGAGAATTTATTCTTGCTCATTTGACCGAACTTGCCGTACCCGCTTCTTTCCAAGAAATGCTTGACAGTTTTAAGCTGGTTGAGGATGACTTGTGTATTGGTCTTAAACGTCGCCTCAGGGCGATGGAACGAGACGGCCAAATCATTTTCACCCGCGCCAAACGTTATGCGTTGCCCGATAAAATGGAGCTGATTCAAGGCTCGGTGATGGGCCATCGTGATGGCTTTGGTTTTCTCAACATTGGTGATCAAGGGGATGACTGGTATATTCCTGCCCATCAAATGAAAAGCTTGATGCATGGTGATCGGATCCTCGCCAAATCACATAAAAAAGGCTTTAAAAATAAACCCGAAGCCTCTTTGGTCAGAGTATTAAAATCTCGCAGTGAGCCTATTGTCGGTCGTTATTGCATCGAAGGCGGCATGGGCATGGTCGTGCCTGAAGACGTTCGCATTGGTCAGGATATTCTGATCCAGCCCGGTGAAGAAAATGGTGCTCGCTTAAACCAGATGGTGGCCGTTGAGGTGACTCAACGTCCGTCTCACCGCATGAATGCGATGGGTCGTATCACCGAAGTGCTTGGTGAGCATATGGCACCGGGCATGGAAATTGAAATTGCTTTACGCAACCATGATATCCCTTACCTATGGCCAAAAGAAGTGACCGAACAGGTCGCTGATTTAAGCGATTCGGTGCCCGAAGAAGCCAAACAAGGTCGGGTAGATTTAACCCATTTGCCCTTGGTCACTATTGATGGCGAAGATGCCAGAGATTTTGATGACGCGGTGTATTGCGAAACCAAAAAATCAGGTGGCTGGCGTTTGTGGGTGGCCATCGCAGACGTGAGTTCATACGTCACCAAAGGTTCACCTCTAGATTTAGAAGCCCTTAACCGGGGTAACTCAGTGTATTTTCCTGAGAATGTTATTCCAATGTTGCCAGAAATTCTGTCCAACGGCTTATGTTCATTAAACCCTAAGGTTGACAGGTTAACTCTAGTGTGTGAAATGACCGTTAGTGCCAAAGGCAAATTATCTGGGTTTAAGTTTTATGAAGCGGTGATGAATTCGGCTTGTCGTTTCACTTATACCCAAGTGGCGGCGATCCTCGACGGTGATAAAGCGTTGTGCCAACAACATCAAGCGTTGGTGCCTCATCTTGAAGCGTTACATCAATTATATGGTGCGTTACAAGGCGCGCGTCGAGAGCGTGGTGCGATTGAGTTTGAAACGGTCGAAACCCGTTTTGTCTTTAATAAACAGCGCAAAATCGACTGTATTGTGCCTGTAGTGCGTAATGATGCCCACAAGCTGATTGAAGAATGTATGATTTTGGCCAATGTCTCGGCGGCCCGCTTTATTGAAAAACATGAAGCCCACGCATTATTCAGGGTGCATGAACAGCCAGATCAAGCCAAGCTCGGCAATTTCAGACGCTTTTTGGGTGAGTTAGGCATCGAAACCACCCTGTCACTTGAGCCAAAACCCAAAGAACTGACCGCAGAGCTCGCTCGCCTAGCTGATCGTGATGACCATGAGCTGATTTCAATCATGTTATTACGTTCGATGAAACAGGCGGTTTATCAGGCTGAAAATAATGGCCACTTTGGTTTGGCGTTGACAGCTTATGCCCATTACACCTCGCCAATTCGCCGTTACCCTGATTTGGTGGTTCACCGAACCATTAAAGGCATTTTGAAGAGCCAACAAGCACCAACCCATGGTGCATATCTGTACGAAGAAGATGAAGCTGCGGCCATCGGCTTGCAATGTTCGACCACTGAACGACGGGCAGATGATGCCACCCGTGAAGTGTCAGATTGGCTTAAATGCGAATATATGCAAGATCATGTCGGTGGCACATTTGACGGTATCATTGCCAGTGTCACTAACTTTGGCTTCTTTGTCCGCCTTAGTGATTTGTTTATTGATGGACTGGTGCATGTGACATCGTTACGCAATGACTATTATCATTTTGATGCTGCCCGTCATTGTTTGATTGGCGAATCGAGCCGTAAAGTCTATCGCATGGGCGACCCGGTGACCGTTGATGTGGCCGCGGTAAACCTTGAGCAGCGTAAAATTGACTTTACCATTGCAGTGGCCGTTGATTTGGTTGACAAAGAACAGACCCATGGCAAAAAAGGCGCTGAAAAGTCTTTAAGCGTGCGTGAGCAACTGGCCAAAGGTATGATTGGTAAAGAACAACGAGCTGTTGGTGACAAACCCGGCAGACGACCTAAGCCGGGGCTTAAACATGCGTCAGCAGAAGGCTCAAAGGACCAAGGTCATGAACAAAGGGCTAAATCCAAGCCTAAGACGGGCTCAAAGGCCAATAGCAGCCCTAAAAAGAAGCCCAAGACGGTAAACAAGAAAACCCGTCCAGGTAGACATGCTCGTAAGAAGGCCAAAGCCGCTTCAAGTGACAAATAAATAAACAAACAAGTAACGCTTCAGCGCACGCTGAAGTGTTACACTAAACAGGTAAGATACATTCATGAGTAGTAAATCAGAATTGCTGTTTGGTCTGCACGCCGTTGAAGCGGTGATTGCCAAAGAGCCAGAGCGCTTTATTGAAATATATGCCCTTAAAGGGCGTCAGGACGACCGCGCGACGTCAATTATCAACAAAGCACGTAAACAGGGCATCTCGGTGCAGTTTATGGCACGTAACTCGCTGGATAACAAAGCTGGCGAAGGCAAAGACGGCGAAACTCATAACCACCAGGGCATCATTGCCAGAGTACGCCCGGCTGCGATACTTGATGAATCGGATTTGGCCAACCTGATAAACAATTCAAAACAACCGCCGTTTATCTTGATTTTAGACGGTGTCACCGACCCGCATAACCTCGGCGCGTGTATGCGTAGTGCGGATGCGGCTGGTGTCACGGCAATTGTGGTGCCTAAAGACAACTCTTCAAAAATCACCCCAACGGTGCAAAAAGTGGCTTGCGGTGCGGCAGAAATGGTGCCTTTTATACAGGTGACCAATTTGGCGCGGACCATGCGTTTTTTACAAGATGAAAATATTTGGATTTTTGGCGCTGCCGGAGAGACCGAACAAACCTTGTATGAAACCAAGTTCACCGGACCTATCGCCATCGCCATGGGCGCTGAGGGCACTGGATTACGTCGCCTGACCCGCGAGCATTGTGATGAGCTGATTAAAATCCCCATGGTTGGCTCTGTGAGCAGCTTAAACGTATCGGTCGCCACTGGCGTCTGTTTATTTGAAGTCATCCGCCAGCGCGGGGCGTAGTATTATATAAACTACGTGTCTACCTTCTACTTCGAGCTTCGTCACCCGAGGGCGATCCTCGGGTATCGTCATACGGGGGCAGATCCTCGGGTATCGTCATACGGGGTCAGTGCACATTAAATTTTGCGGACAAACTTGTTTGTCCTAAATTCTAATGTGCTTTGACCCCTGTTGCGGAGCCTCCGTTACGCCAAGCCCTTAATAATCAGGCTACCTTTCGCCTCTTTATCAGGCTACCTTTTCGCCGCCTCACCAGCCTCTTAATCAACCCAGTCACCCCTGCTACACCTAATACAAAATTAGCCCTTGCATAAACCTCGCCAACCTCCTATACTTCGCGCCCTAATTCAGCCATAAAGTAAGTTCCTTGCCTCTAAATGGTGTGGCTGAGCCACTATACGAGGCTACTAAACCGTAGGGAGCACAATAATGCGTCATTACGAAATCGTTTTTATGGTCCATCCAGACCAGAGTGAACAAGTACCAAGTATGATCGAACGTTATACTGGTAATATTACCGAAGCCGGTGGCACTGTCCATCGTTTGGAAGACTGGGGTCGTCGTCAATTGGCATACCCAATCGAAAAACTTCATAAAGCACACTATGTTCTTATGAATGTTGAGTCAACCGCTGAAGTGGTTAACGAACTTGAAACTGCATTCCGTTTTAACGATGCTGTTCTTCGCAACATGATTATGCGCACAAAAGCTGCTGTTACTGAACCTTCACCGGTTGCTCGTGAGAAAGAAATTCGCGAAAGCCGTGATACTAGAGATACCCGTGATTCTCGTGATTCACGTGATACTCGCAGTGACAATCGTGATAACCGCGATTCACGCAATGACAGCGCCGAAAGTGCTGACAAAGCGCCTGAGGTTGAAGCAGCAAGCGAAGCATAAATGTTGCCCGCGAGTAACGTTTTAGTCCTTGATGGCATTGTCCTCAAGACCCCTAAAATTACCCGTAGCCCATCTGGTATCACTCATTGGCATTTTGTCCTTGAGCACCAGTCACAACAAACCGAAGCAGATTTGCCCCGCAGGGCGTTTCTCAGAATACCGGTTGTTGTTAGTGGTCGGGAATCGCAGCAACTTTCGCAAGCATTATTGAAGGGCAATAGTATCAGGGCTAACGGGTTTTTAAGTCGTCATGACTCAAGAGACGGTAGCAGTAAACTGGTATTACATGCCCAGAGCATTGAACAAATAAGTTAGGAGAATGTCATGGCTCGTTATTTCCGACGTCGTAAATTCTGCCGTTTCAAAGCAGATGGCGTAACAGAGATTGATTATAAAGATTTGTCAACTTTACGTAACTATGTTACAGAAAGTGGTAAAATCGTACCAAGCCGTATTACCGGCACCAGCTGTAAATATCAGCGTATGTTGGCTAAAGCGATTAAACGTTCGCGTTATCTGGCACTATTACCGTACACTGATTTACATCAGTAAGCTTAACTAACCAATGAAGGTATCAAGATGAATATTATTCTTCTGGACAAGGTTGCTAAGCTAGGCGGTCTTGGTGATCAAGTTTCTGTTAAATCAGGATATGCACGTAACTATCTTTTCCCAAGTGGAAAAGCAGTACCTGCAAACAGCGACAATGTTGAACATTTCGAAAAGCGTCGTGAAGAGTTGGAAAAACAACTTGCCGCGACTCTAGTAGAAGCACAGAAACGTGCCGACAAGTTAACTGCTTTAACTGACGTGACTATCGTCTCTAAAGCTGGTGACGAAGGTAAGTTGTTCGGTTCTATCGGTACTCGCGATATTGCTGATGTTGTGACTGCTGCTGGTGTTCAATTGGCCAAATCTGAAGTTCGTATGCCTCACGGCACACTTCGTGAAACTGGCGAATTCGACATCACTGTTAATCTGCATGCAGACGTAACAACCACAGTTAAAGTTGCGGTAATCGCCGAAGCTTAATTGTTGATTGTTTTGCAGGTGCGGTGTTTCGCCGGGAACCTTGCAAATAAAAAAAGCCGCTCCCTGAGCGGCTTTTTTGCGCCCCAAGATTGCTTTTTTAAGCCATTTACTATAGTCTTCGCGCGCTAGTCGCTTTCCTGCGTCTTTCATTTTGCGGTGTACTAATTTAAAGGTGAATTATAGCGTGGTAACAGGCGTGAAAAAATCAGTGTTGGTGGTATTTGGCACCAGACCGGAAGCGATTAAAATGGCCCCATTGGTGAATCGACTTCAGAGTAATTCTGAGTTTGATACTAAGGTGTGCGTGACCGGGCAACATCGACAAATGCTCGACCAGGTATTGGCGATTTTCGATATCAAACCTGACTTTGATTTGAATGTGATGAAGTCTGGTCAAACCCTGACCGAACTGACCAACAATATTTTAACCGGTATGGCTGAGGTACTCACCAGCTGCCGTCCTGATATGGTATTGGTGCATGGTGATACCAGCACTAGCTTTGTTGCCGCATTGGCCGCTTTTTACCAGCAAATCCCGGTAGGCCATGTTGAAGCGGGCCTTCGCACTCATAATATGTCTTCTCCTTGGCCTGAAGAAGGCAATCGTTGTCTAACAGGTCGCCTGGCCCAAGTTCACTTCGCCCCTACTGAATCATCAGAACAAAACCTGTTACAAGAAAATATCCATCCATCGGCGATTGAAGTCACCGGTAATACGGTGATTGATGCGCTGTTGCTGGTCAAGCAAAAAGTCACTGAAGATGCCGAAATGGCAGCGCAACTGGCACAGCAATTTGATTTTCTTGACCCTAACAAACGACTTATCCTGGTGACAGGGCACCGCCGAGAAAGCTTTGGTGATGGCTTTGAGCGCATTTGCCAGTCATTGCGCTTGATTGCCACCAATCACCCAGATGTTGAGATTGTTTACCCGGTCCACTTGAACCCTCAGGTCAAAGAACCGGTGACCCGTTTACTCAGTGATGTTAGCACCATTCATTTGATTGAACCGAAAGATTACCTGCCATTTGTTTACCTGATGAACCGCGCCACCATTATTTTAACCGACTCTGGTGGGGTGCAAGAAGAAGCACCATCACTGGGTAAACCGGTGTTGGTGATGCGCGAAACCACTGAGCGACCCGAAGCGGTTACCGCTGGTACGGTGAAACTGGTGGGTACTGATGTTGATAAAATTGTTACCGCTGTGGCGTCGTTGTTAACCGACGAGCAGGCTTATCAAGCGATGAGCATTGCCCACAATCCTTATGGGGATGGCACGGCGTGCGCCCGAATTGAAGCAAGAATATTAAGAGAGTTATAGATGGATTTCGAAACCATTTCTGTTATCGGTTTAGGTTATATTGGCCTACCGACTGCCGCCGCCTTTGCCGCTAGAAAGAAAAACGTGATTGGGGTTGATATCAACCCTAATACCGTATCGACGATTAACCGCGGCGAAATTCATATTGTTGAGCCAGAATTAGACATCGTGGTCCGAGCGGCTGTCCATAGTGGTTACCTTAAAGCCACAGTCACGCCACAACCAGCAGATGCCTTTTTATTGGCGGTACCAACCCCGTTTAAAGACGATCATCAGCCAGATTTAAGCTATATCGAAAGCGCAGCCAAAATGATTGCGCCAGTGCTTAAAAAAGGCAACTTGGTGATCCTCGAATCCACCTCTCCGGTGGGCGCGACCGAGAAAATGACCCAATGGTTAAGCGAAGCTCGTCCTGATTTAACGTTTCCTGATGCACAGAACGCTAATCCTGATGACCCTGATGTTAATGTCGCCCATTGCCCAGAAAGAGTGCTGCCCGGCCATGTAATGCGTGAACTGGTCGAAAATGACCGTATTATCGGCGGACTGACAGCAGCTTGCGCAGCGCGCGCGGTGAGCTTGTATAAAACCTTTGTTGAAGGTCAATGTATTGTCACCGATGCCAGAACCGCTGAGATGGCCAAACTCACCGAAAATGCGTTTAGAGACGTCAATATTGCCTTTGCCAACGAATTGTCTTTGGTCTGTGATCACCAACAGGTTGATGTGTGGGAATTGATTCGTCTGGCGAATTTACATCCACGAGTAAACATCTTGCAACCCGGCCCGGGTGTCGGCGGACATTGTATTGCCGTTGATCCCTGGTTTATCATCAGCGCCAGCCCTGATCAGGCCAAACTGATGAAAACCGCGCGCTTGGTCAATGATGGCAAACCTCAGTGGGTGATTGAACAGGTGAAAAGCCGTCTGGCAGAGTGTCTTAATGTTAACCCTGACAAATCCTTTAGTCAGCTGACCGTCGCTTGCCTTGGTTTGGCTTTTAAACCGAACATTGATGACTTGCGCGAAAGCCCGGCATTAAAAATCAGCCAACAACTGACCAGCGAATTATCTTGTAAAGTGGTGGCGGTTGAGCCAAATATCCCGGTTGAAGGTGAGGGTGCCAAGACCGACATGCTGACATTGGTTGATTTACCCAGTGCATTAGCCATGGCTGATGTGGTGGTATTGCTGGTCGATCACAACGAATTTAAGCGCATAGAAGCAACCGCACTCACTGGCAAACAGTTGGTGGATACTCGTGGCGTATTTGCCTGATTAATGGATAAGCGATGAAAATCTGGATTGACCTAGCCAATACGCCCCATGTGGTATTTTTTGACCCAATCATAAAGCAACTTGAAGCGCAGGGGCACACCGTATTGGTGACCTTGCGAGATTTTGCTCAGACCATCTCAGTGGCGAAAAAGTTTGCCATTGAAGGTCCGGTGATCGGCGGTCATGGCGGCGGCAGTAAAATCGGCAAGATTTATAACCTCGCTGAACGGACCATGCAACTATGGCGTTGGGCAGTGGGCAAGGGCATTGATTTGGCCCTCAGTCACAACTCTTACCACCAGATTGTTGCCGGGCGTTTGCTCGGGTGTAAAGTGGTGACCTTGATGGATTATGAAGGCCAGCCAGCCAACCATTTGGCTTTTCGCGCGGCTCATCGCGTGATTGTGCCACGTTATTTCCCCACGGATGCGCTGCAAAAATTTGGTGCCACCCCGGCCAAAACCTGCTTATACGACGGTTTTAAAGAACAAGTTTACCTCAATGATTTCACCCTGTCTGACGGCTTTGTCGATGAACTGGCTGCGGCGTGTGATTTAGCCGACACCAGCGTCTTTGCTGAAAAAGTGGTGGTAACGGTGCGAACCCCTCCGGCACTGGCGGCTTATCATCAGTTTGAAAATGATATTTTTCCGGCGATTTTGCACAAACTTAATCAGGCCACCAATGCGTTGGTATTGGTATTACCTCGTACAGAAGATCAAAAACAGCAAGTATTGAATGACTATACCAATCTTATTGTGCCAAAAAAGGCCGTAGACGGTCGTGACTTGTGCGTGTTTTCTGATCTGGTGATCAGCGCCGGCGGCACCATGAATCGTGAAGCGGCGTTGCTTGGTACTCCGGCTTATTCGACTTTTGCTGGTGTTCAGCCTGCGGTGGATAAAGCATTGCAAGATATCGGCATGATGTTTCAGGTCAGTTCGCTGGAACACGTTGAAGCCTTGCCGTTTGAAAAGAAAGCCCCCTCAACGGTGTCTTTGGATAATCAGG
>JBLGCB010000047.1:0-26856 GCA_047617105.1 Phenylobacterium sp.
ACGACCTGCCGCCTGGCTGCACCGAGCGAGTGGTGCGTTCCCTGTCATCACATGCGATCCACCCGCCCACGCCGCTCTGCCGGATGCGGGCTGCGGATGAGCAGCATGATGTTTTCTGATGCAGTACTCCCGTATGGGGTGTTCTCTCTCGCACAGCGCTGTCGCAAACAGGTGCTCTGCCCGTGGATCCTAGGGTTTGGGCGCGCAGGGAGGTATGGTGGGCAAGCGACGTAGATGGCAGTGCACAAGTGCAGGTAGCAGAGTGGTAGTGCTAACTCACACCCGCCACTTCCCCAGGGTTCGTGCCTGAGCGAGGGTGCACACCCTCAGCTCAGGTGTGGCTACGGGGGGCATCTCACCAGCTGTCGGTGCAACTGCAGCTCCATTCGTCTTGTTCTTCCTGCCTGGTACAGCCGGCTGTTCGTTCGTTCGCCTTCCTCGCACAACTCTCACCCACTTGGGGGCGGGTGGGGGTGTGCGCAGCTGATTTCAAGCCATTGCCAGTCATTGATGGGGGTGGCAGATACGGTAACACTGCCTTGCTCAGTAAACTTAATGGCGTTGCTCACTAGGTTATACAAAATTTGTTGTAGCCGGGTCTCATCGGCGTGTACTTTGGGTAACTTGGCCGACACGTCATTGATTAAGCCGAGGTTTTTATGGCTGACCAGCGGGTGAGACAGCGTCAGTACCATATCGGTGATCGCTCGTAAATCAATGGCGCTGGGATATAAAGGTAAGGTGTTGTCTTTTAAGCGCGAGAAGTCGAGAATATTGTCCACCAGATGGGCCAAACGTTTGCCACTGGAAGCGACCACCGCCAATTTGTGATTGGCTTTGTTGGGCAGCACACCGGCGGCTCCGGCAATCAGTGACTCTGTCAGGCCGATGATGCCATTTAACGGGGTGCGTAATTCATGGGAAGTATGGGTTAAAAACTCATCTTTGAGCTTATCGACTTGTTGCAGTTGATCTAATATCAACTGTTGGCCCTGACGGTTTTTTTGTTCACTTAACAAGTGTACCAGCAATATAACCAATGCTGACAACAGCGCGGTAAATATTAAAGAGTAAATCAGATAGGCCCACCAAGTTAGCCAGGGCGGTGGCAATAGGGTGATTTTTAAGGATTTACCCGCTTGTTGCCATTGGTTTTGGGCATGGCCATTACTGGCTTTCACTCGCAGGGTATAACGACCTGGTGGAATATTGGTATAGGTGGCACGGCGGTTTTTGGCATCGGTGTAAATCCAGTTTTTGTCCCAGCCTTCTAGTTGATAAGCATATTGATTTTTCATCGGACTGATAAAATCCAATGCTGCGAATTCAAATGTCATCAGGTTCTGTTGATGGTTCAGGGTAAGCTGGTCCAGTTGATTGACGGCTTTGCCCAGCGTGAAGCGCAGGTGATGGGTATTGTGGGCGTTTAAAGCGCGGATAGGAACGGATTGATTGAACAGTAACAGCTTGGTCAATACCACGGTTGGCGCTTGGCGCTGATCTTTTTGCATTTGGGGGTAAAAGCGGTTAAAGCCGTTAACCCCACCAAAAAATAGTTCGCCGTCAGCGCTTTTAAAATAGGCCCCCAAATTGAATTCATTGCTTTGTAACCCATCGCTGACATCAAAATTACGGCAAGTGCGGCTGGCAGGGTTAAATTTACACAAGCCCTGATTGGTACTGAGCCACAAAAATCCCGCTTTATCTTCAAGGGCGGCATAAACAATGTCGTTGGGTAGCCCGTGTTTTTCACTGTAATAAGTAAAAGCGCTGGTTTGACGGTTGTAATGATTTAGACCACCACCACCGGTGCCAATCCATAACGAGCCTTTACTGTCTTCGATGATGCTTAATATATAATCGTGGCTTAAACTGCCTTCGTCTGAACGATGGTGTTTAAAGCGGACAAATTTTTCGTCGTTAATGTCGAATTGGTTTAACCCGCCACCTGTGGTGCCAATCCAGAGTTTGCCTTTGCTGTCTTGGTAAATCGCGCTGATTCGATTATGGCTCAGACTATCAGCATTATTAGGCTGGTGAACAAAATGTTTAAAGCGCTGGCTGTGGTGATCGAACTTGTCTAATCCACCACCGAGAGTACCGACCCACAGGGTGCCATCACTATCGACAGTGAGTGATTTGATGCGATTGTGACTCACGCTATGAGGGTTTGTGGGCTGGTGACGAAAATGGCTGAACTGGCCGGTGGTTTGATCAAATAAGTCGAGTCCACCGCCGAGTGTGCCGACCCATAAACGTCCTTGGTGATCAAAAACCAACGCACCGATGGTATTGTGACTTAAGCTATTGGGGTCTGATGGCTGGTGTTTAAAGTGGTGAAACTGCTGGCTTTGCGCATCAAAGCGATTGAGGCCGTCATCGGTACCAATCCATAATATGCCGTCGGGGCTTTGGGCAAAGGCGTTGATACCATTATGGCTTAAACTAAACGGGGCAGAGATTTGGTGGTTAAAATGGCCAAAAAGCGCTTGTTTGCGATTGTATTTGCTCAGTCCATTGTTGGTGCCAATCCACAGGGTGCCATCGTCGCTTTCAAACACAATATCAACAAAATCAGCACTTAAACTATGAGTATCTGATGTTTGGTGGCGAAAATGAATCATTTGCTGATCAGTGCCGTCGAATCGGTTTAGCCCGCCGCCTTCGGTGCCAATCCACAAAATGCCTTGGGCATCTTTATCAATCGACATAATATAATCATTACTGATACTGTTGGGGTCACCGTCGATATTTTTATAATGGCTAAACAGCCCGGTTTGACTGTCGAGTTTATTGATGCCGCCACCAAGCGTACCGACCCAAAGTGTGCCCGAGGCATCTTCATTGATGGCCTTGACTTCATTGTGGCTTAGGCTGTGAGGGTTTGATGGTTGATGTTTAAAATGTTCGAAATGAAGTGGCTTGGCAGTTGAGGGTTGGTTGAACTGACTGGCATCAAGTTTGTTGAGGCCGTCATCTGTGCCAATCCAGAGATTGCTTTTTGAATCTTGATAAATCGCTTTGACGTGGTTATGGCTGAGACTGTGAGGGTCAGTGGCATGGTGGCTGAAGTGGACAAACTGGTTTGATTGATTATCGAACTGGTTGAGTCCGCCATCAGTGCCGACCCAAAGGGTGCCATTGGCATCTGAAAAAATAGCGCGCACGGTGTTATGGCTTAAGCTATTGGGATTGCCGGGTTGATGTTGGTAATGGATAAAACTTTCGCTTTGAGGGTCGTATTTATCGATGCCGCTGCCATTGGTGCCAATCCACAGGGTGCCGCTTGAATCAATATGTATCACCCGAACCCAGCTATTTGAAATCGAGTTCGGTGAGGCTGGATCGTGGCGAAAGACCTTAAATTCGTAGCCATCATAGCGGTTAAGGCCATCTTGGGTGGCAAACCAGATAAAACCCTCTTGATCTTGAGCGATGCTGGCCACAGAAACCTGCGATAGGCCGTCTTCAAGTGACAAGCGTTCAAAGCGGGTGACAGGCCCGGATGCCAGCGCAAGCGATGAATAAAATAAGGTAAGTAATAGAATAACAAAACGCATTAGGTTTATAGTATCGACTGCTTTTATGAATGTTTGCTAATTTTAAGCATAGTTGGTTTTTATGGGATTGCTGCTACAAAAACTACCGTAGGATGGTGTAGAGCGCAGCGAAACCCATCATTTACGCGTGATAGCAGCATAATATCGCCGTTTTCAGTCCCGTTCTGATGGGTTTCGCTTTAGGCTCTACCACATCCTACGATGAGTGAGACTTTTCACATTCGTTTCACATTCCCTCAGCTAACCTCTAGTTATCCTAAGCCAAACCGCAGGCCCTCAACCATGACCGCCATCAATAAACGTATTGTCCTTGACGCTGTAAACCATCACTTTGCGATAAAACAGCAACATATCACCTTATTCGACAACTTATCGTTGACCATCAACAGCGCCAAATCTCACGCCATAGTCGGCCCCTCTGGGGCCGGTAAATCGAGTTTACTGCTGATTTTAGCAGGGCTGGAAGCGCCCAAATCTGGCTCGGTGAGCTTTTATGACCAAGATGTCGCCCAGTCGATTAATCAACTAAAAAAACAATCCGGGTTTATTTTCCAGCAATTTCAACTGCTGCCTGAATTAGATGCGATCAGTAATATTGCCTTGCCGTTAAAGCTTAATGGCGATAAACAGGCCATGATTAAGGCCCGCGACTGGCTAGAACAAGTGGGGCTAGGCGGACGTGCTGACCATAAACCCAATGAACTCAGTGGCGGTGAACAACAACGAGTGGCGATTGCCCGGGCATTTGTGGCCAATCCGGGATTTGTGTTTGCCGATGAACCGACCGGTAACCTCGATGAAAAAACCGCTGAACAGGTGACTGATTTGATGTTTGAGTGTAGCCGCATTAATCATACTGGCTTGGTGGTGGTGACCCATAACAAGACTTTGGCTCAACGGGCTGACGTGTGTTTTGAACTGCGTGGCGGACGTTTGGTACGCCAAGGGGATCAAACCGCTTACACCGCTTACACCTCTGGGGAGGGTTCGTGATGATCACCATAATAGTGGCCACCATCAAACTGGCATGGGAGCACTTTGTGCAGCAATATCACACCAGCGATAGTCGTTTATTACGTTGGACTCAGCTGACTTTGCTGTTCTTTTTGTTGACCTTAAGCTTAACCAGCGCGTCTGTTCAGGTCTATTTGACTCAGAATTTACAGCAGCTATTGGGCGCTGATATGGTCATCAGTCAATATCAACCGTTAAGCGAAAACCAGCTTAATCATGTGAAGGCATCGTCACAAGCGCATTCTGTGAGTCAATTACAAACAGTGACCTTAACCCATGACGGTCAGTGGCAGTCGGTGCAACTTAAAACCATTGATGATCAATATCCACTGCAAGGCAGTTTGCAAATCAGCGAAGCGGTATCAGGACAGAGCAAAGCCAGCCAAAGTGGTCCTCGACCGGGGTTTATCTGGGTTGATTCACGCCTTTTTAGTCGTCTGAATTTGACCATCAATCAGCCGTTGATATTGGCGGACCAATCATTAATTGTCAGCGCGATTATCAGCCATGAACCCGATAGGTTAATGGAAGGGCATTCTGTGGCGATGCGGGCGATGATCCATCAACAGGATTTAACCAACCCAGATGTGGGCAAACAGTTGACGGTTGACAGGGTCGAATATCGTTATGCCCTGAGTACCACCGCGGATCAACAGGCAGCATTGCTAACATGGATTAAAACCGAGTTACCCGGGGCCCGTGGTTTGCATCGGGAGGGTGGTCATCCGTTGGCGTTGTTTTGGCAGCGGGTTGAAAACTTTCTCGGCTTGGCGTCGGTGTTGTTGTTTTTGATGGCGGCGATTGCCATTGATCAGGCGGGTCGTCGTCAGTTGGTGAACCAAAAGCGATTTATTGCCTTGTGTTTGAGCATGGGCATGGGACGAGCACGGGGTATTGTGATGAGCTTTTTACAATGGTCATTTAGCTTTTTGTTGCTATTACCAGTGGCACTGGTGCTGGCTTATGTTGCCCAAGGGTTGGTGATTGACCAGTTGCAAGCGCAG
This sequence comes from Phenylobacterium sp., assembly GCA_047617105.1. Taxonomy (GTDB): domain Bacteria; phylum Pseudomonadota; class Gammaproteobacteria; order Enterobacterales; family Alteromonadaceae; genus JABSOG01. Next base: position 5,579 of record JBLGCB010000047.1, read on the forward strand.
TTTGCCGGTATACAACGGCAATGGTTGCTGGCACCTTTGCTTAAAACCATCGCCATATTATGGCTGTTATTGTTGAGCTTTCAGGTGCCGGGTTGGATTGCCTTATCAAAAGTGTCGGTTGCTCGGCTCATTCGTCAGCAACTCGATGGTCAGGGCCATTGGCTGCGGCTGATTTGGTCACTGCTGAGCATTGCGGGGTTGGCGGCAACGTATTCTGATAATGCCTTGCTGACGGGCCTGACCCTCGGGGCGATGTTGGCCACTTTGGTATTGCTGATGTTGTTGACTTGGATTTGTTTGACTTTGGCAGAAAAAATCACTCAGGGCAGGGCGGGATTATTGCCTTTTGCGCTGTTTATGATGAAACAGCGGTTGTTGAGCAAGTCGACCCAAATCCTCGGCGTGGGTTTATGTGCGACATTATTGTTGTTTACCCTGATGTTGATGAAAGATATTGGTCATACCATGGAACGGTATCAGCGCACTCATGATGGCAACTTGCTGATTACTCAGGCGCAAAACCATCAGGTTGATGCGTTAAAAGCGTGGGCCAGTAAAACCGGTTCACAGGTTCGGGCATTAAAACCTTATGCACGAGGCCAGTTGGTGGCGATTAATGGGGTTGATTTACAGACCCATGCGGGTAAACCCAGCGACAGCATGGCGACATTACAAAAACCAGCGCGGATGCATTGGTCGGCACAGGTGCCGAGCAATAATCAACTAGACAGTGGCCAATGGTGGTCACAGCAAAGCCAAGATTGGCAACAGGTTTCGGTGGAATCTGAAGTGATGACCGATATGGGGCTGACGCTTGGCGATAAACTGAGCTTTATGATCAACGGCCAGATTAAGGACTTTACCATCAAAGGCAGTCATGTTTTTAAGTCGGGCAAAGGGTCGGTGACATTTTGGTTTGTGGTGCCGCCGTCTATCGTTAAAGTGCTTGATGGTGGTATTTTCTATATGGGCAGCATGGAATTGCCAGATTCTGCTTGGCCACAGTTGGCGTCATTATGGCAGCAACTGCCGAGCCTGCGATTATTATCCATTAAAGAAATGACCGCGCGTTTTGACCAAAGCTTGGCGATGGTGACCACATTGGTCAGTGCCTTTAGCGTCATGATTATCTTACTGGCGATGTTGGTGATTGGTGCATCGGTGAAAGGTTTTGAAGCCGATGAACGCAGAAAAAATGGTTTATTACTCAGCTTTGGTCGCAGTCACGCCGATTGCCTACGCTTATCATTATACGAATGGCTGGTGACGGGGGTCATTGCTGCACTTGGCGCAGTGTGCGGCACCTGGCTGGCAGGCGTATTGATTTATCAATCTCAATTCTCACTCACTTATAATCCAGACCCATTGTGGCTAGCAGGCACGCTACTAGTGATTGTCACTCTAGTATGTGTTGTTGGACTATTGGGCAGCCGCTCCAGCTTAAAAGCCTCCGTCGTACAATTGTTAGAATAACATCATCATAAAGCGCCCCCAGTCAGCACGAGCCTAAGCGAGAAATGACTGGGGGCGATTTATTTTCACATTGGTTTCACATTCCCCGAAGTAAAATCATTGCATTCATTATTCATAACCAACCAACGTTCTAAAGGAAGTCATTATGTTAAAAACTCTGTCGATCACAACCCTGCGCTTTATTATCACCGCTGTGGTGTTAGTACTCACGGCCAATATGGCCTATGCGAATGACCATAACAAGTCTGGCAAAATCTTAATGGTGCTCAGTAGCCATGGGCTGGAGCAAGGTAAAACACAACCAGGATACGAATTTGATGAATTCGCCAAAGCGTATTTGGTGTTTAAAAACAATGGTTTTGCCATTGATATCGCCAGCCCCAAAGGCGGCGCAGTTGAGGCTGACCGCTATGATGCCAGTAAACCTTATAACAAATTGGTGTTGGCAGATAAAACTGCGATGGCGATGTTGGCCAATACCCAAGCCACCATAGGGCTGCAAGCAGCTGATTATGTCGCTGTTTTTGTTGTTGGTGGTAAAGGCGCGATGTTTGATTTGCCCAAAGACCAAGCGTTGGCGCAACTTATCGCTACGATTTATCAGAATAAAGGCTCGGTAGCAGCGGTTTGTCATGGTCCGGCGGCACTGGTGAATGTGAAGCTTAATGATGGTTCTTATTTGGTTGATGGTAAAGCAGTGAACAGCTTTACCAATATCGAAGAGCAGACATTTGGTCAAAAATGGCTGCCACATTTTGAGTTTATGCTGCAAGATAAATTGACCGAGCGTGGTGCTAAATTCCAAAGCAGTGGCATGATGCTTAGCCATGTGGCTACTGATGAGCGGTTGATCACCGGTCAAAATCCAACCTCAACCTCTATGACCGCCGAAGCATTGGTCACCAGCCTAGGTTATACCCCGGTGGCTCGTCAGCCTTATCAGGATGAAGCGACTTTTGCACTGATTGCCCGGGTGCTTGAAGATGATTTGGCCGCCATCACACAATTGAAGGAACATAGCGATAACTATCAACTGCCGATGATTGGCATGTATGGCTTTTATCATGCGAAATCGGCCAAAACCGATGCCGAGTTAAAACATGCTTTAACTTTGATGGAAGCAGCACAAGCGGCGTTAAACAATCCGAAGTTGGATGGCCAAATCGCCAAAACACGACTAAAATTGATGAATTAATCATAAAGGCAAACTATGACATCGCTTTTAAAGCCACAGTTAAAACAGCAGCCAAAACCATTGCCAAAACCACAGGGTTTAACGATTTTAATCATCGAAGACCAGCGGGATATTGCGCAAAATATTGCTGACCACCTAGAGAACAGAGGTCATACCATTGATTATGCCAGCGATGGTAACCAAGGTCTGACTCTGGCGTTGGGGAATCACTACGACGTGGTGATCCTCGACTTAACCATGCCGGGTATGGATGGTTTGCAGGTGTGCCGCCATATTCGCGAGCAAGCAAAGGTAGAATTGCCGATATTGATGCTAACGGCCAGAGATACGCTAGACGACAAAGTCAAAGGGTTTGAGGTGGGGGCCGATGATTATCTGACCAAACCGTTTGCCCTTGAAGAGTTGGAAGTGCGCTGCTTAGCCTTGTCGCGGCGGCGTTTGTTGCAAAGCTCACATAAAATTTCCATTGGCACGTTGGAGATTGACCGTAAAACCCAGCAGGTTAGCCGTGAAAACACCGAGTTAGTTTTGGGGTCGATGAACTACAATATCTTATTGATATTGGCCGAGGCTTATCCGCAGGTGATCACCCGTTCTGAATTGTGCCAGCGATTATGGGGAGATGAGCCGACCGAATCTGATGCTTTGCGTTCACATATTTATCAACTTAGACGGGTATTGGACAAACCTTTTACGACTCCTGTGTTAAAAACGGTTCATGGGGTTGGTTTTGTGCTGAATTTTGCCGACAATCAATAGAGCGAAGTTAAATCACCAGGGAAAACAGTCAATGGAACCACAAACCACTCAAACCTATAGCCTGCGACGGCGAATCATCTGGCAGTTTTGCCTGTTTTCTTTGTTTTTATCGGTATTGTTTAGCTGTTACAACTTTTTCTTTATGTATGTGATGGAAGATGTTTTTATTGAACGCACCATTGTCGAAGAAGCAGAGTATTTAAAACGCGGGTATCTGAAAACTGGCGAATGGCCGACGCCAAGAAAAAACCATATGGTGTTACATCACAGTATGGATAGCTTCCCCGATGACGTCAAAGCGGTGTTCTTGCGGGAGCCGAACCGAAGAGAGTTTTATGGTTTCGAAGAACGTCATTACCATTTATATCCGATGGATAAAGTGGGTGATCGGCCAGTCAGTTATTTAATGGGTGAAGTGAGTCAGCTACTGGTGGTTAGGCCGATGCGCACACTGGTGATGAGTATATTGTCGGTGTCGAGTGTGCTGATGACTTTGCTGGCCTGTTTTATTGGCTATCGTCTGGCCAAACGGACCATTAAGCCATTATCAGATTTGGTGCGGCTGGTGGATGGCGTTGACCCGACCCATTTGCCGAAAAAATTTGCTGAGCGTTATCCCCCCAATGAAATTGGCATTCTTGCCACCACGCTTGAGCATTCCATGCAACGAATCAATGATTTTGTCGCCCGTGAACAACATTTCACTCGAGATGCCAGCCATGAGTTACGAACCCCTATCGCAGTGATTAAAAATGCCACCGAATTACTGGTTTGCGAAGCGGATTTAAATGTCCGTACCCAACCGTTATTAATGCGTATCAGTCGAGCGAGTTTACAAATGGAGCAGACTGTTAATACCCTGTTATCGCTGGCCAGAGAAGAAAAAGAGGGCGACGAGGTTGAAGCGATCAGATTGTTACCGGTGGTTGAAAAAGCGGTGGTTCAGCACGCTTATTTGCTTGATGGCAAACCCGTTGAGGTGAATGTCGATATTGGCGTCAGTGCAACGGTTACTTTGCCCATTGGTATTTTACAGATATTGGTGGCCAATTTAATCAGCAATGCGTTTCAATATACCCTAGCGGGTGAGGTCACCATGAACTTTGAGCAGCAATGTTTTAAAGTGTTTGATACCGGACCCGGTATTGAAGCAGACATTAAAGATAACTTGCTTGAACCCATGGTTAAAGGTAGTGACAGCCAGGGTTTTGGTATTGGCTTGTCAATTGTTAAACGTTTGTGCGAACACCATGGTTTGACCCTGATGATTGAGAGCCAGCCTACCAGCGGAGTAGTGGTAAGTATTAAGTTGTAAATCAGCGGTGATAGTCTATCACCGCGGTTATTAGAACCTTAGGAATGAAGAATTAAATAAAACCCGAAACTTGCTATGGAATGGCGTAGGGTGGTCACGTTTTTTGTGCCCACGCGTGGTTTTGCAGTGATAGCCAAGCCTTTTTTACAGGCATAAGTCATGCTTTGCGAATCCCTGCGAACATTCGGATGTTATCGAATTATGTTACCTTTACTTGCTGGCCATTTTCATTAATTGCTGTTTGATTTTACTCGCTTGGGCATTATCTTCAATACGACTATAAATATCGCCAAGCGCTGTGAGGTAGTCGACATTACCCGGTGCCAGCTTGACCGCATTTTTAAAGTGACTCAGGGTGCTTTTATAATTCACCTGATCGCGCCTTGCGATAATACCCTGTTGAAATTCAATTTCTCCACGATAGCGATCGTCAATATCCTTTCTTTTGGCTTCTTTGTTAAGCAACATCATCACCTTACCCGCTTCGGTTTCAAGATAGTGTTGACGCATTTGCGCGACTAATGGCGCAGCAAAGATTTTGCCGTTTTCAAGGCGTTTGATTTGACTGTCGATGCTTTTGAATAGACTGGCGTACGTCGCTTTGGGGTTGGCTATTTGATATTCCATTTGCACTTTTTCTTTGACCAAAAACTTCTTATCTTCTGGCTTGGCTTTCTCAACGGCATTTTTGAGATAACCATGAAGTTTTTTCGCGCCTTTGATAAAACCTTCAAGTGATAGACGTTTTGCCGGGTCTGGGGTGAAGTCGGTTTTTTTGGTGATTTTTTGCTGAGCGCTTTGTAACTGAGGTTTTAGTGGTGTTGCTGTATCTGCCACGGCAAAACTGCTGGCTGTGGTGATGGTGGTAATCGTGGCGATACAAAGGCTTAATGCGATTTTGTTGCGAAAAAATTGTCTCTTATTATTCATGATCATTCTTCTTATCTGTTGGTTTACGGTGTGCAATGCACATTTCACTGCTGAGTATATTAGAAATTGATGGTGAGCAATAGCCTATTTCTTCTTAAAAAAACCAAAAACCCCCCGAGGCAAAGTACTCTCCAACCGCGACCAGATATCATATTTATCACCCACCCGGATGGTCACCGAACTATTATAAGCGCCGAAAAACCCGGCAAAAGTACCTACAGCCTGTATCCATTGAGGCAGCTGTGGCGCATATACCCATAGGGTGTTGGTGAGCCAAATTAGTCCGCAAAAGCTCCCTACCACCAAAAAAAATAACTCAATTTTTTGAAACTCCTTGCGACTGGCGGTAAACCAGCCACTGCCAATATATAACCTTAACCACAATGGAAAATCCTGATAGTCTTTAACGATTTTATCCATACTGTATAACTCCCGCTCTAGTGAATCTGCATCAGTATCAAATGCCTTAGCCAGCGCTCTTAAAGAGGCGTAACCCACCCGATGACCACTTTCAGCTCGTTGCACCGTTCGTAGGCTTAAATCACAGCGTTCAGCCAATTGTTGTTGCGAAAGGTGCTTTTGCTGTCTGAGTTGTTTAATCAGCATTTGAATCTCTTTTTTCTGTCAGAGCCAGATAATAGAAGGTTTTGTTGCCTGTCGGTGACGTCACAATACCGCCAATTGACCGCCAAAGGCAGATTTGTGTCAATATTGGCGGTTTCGTGAGTAACCCGTTGTTTGTTATTGCTAATTTTTCTATTCGGTTAAACCCAGATGCTTGCGGATAAACGTGTTGGATTTTTCTAAGAAAACATGGCGAGATTCTCCGTAGGTAAACCAGTGATCGCCATTATCGAGTTCAATAAATTGATGTTGATGGTTTTTCAGCTTTTTCAGTGCTTTATACATTCGTCTTGATTGACGTGAGGGCACGACTGTATCTTTTTCTCCGTGGATCAATAAAATTGGCGCGGTTTTATCACTTATCTGCATAACAGGCGAATACTTGTTGAGCATTTTGTCATCAAAACGATCACCGATTGACTTTTTCAGATAGTCAAACTCACCATATGACCACTGCTCTTTGGCAAAATAGAACATGTCTTCGAGATAACTGATACCAGCAAATGATACCGCACATTTGTAAACTTGTGGCCGTTTGGTCGCCCCGACCAATGCCACATAACCCCCGTAACTGGTGCCGACAATACAAATTTTATCTTTATCAATCAGACCTTTGGCAATTAATTGGTCGACACCATCATCAACATCGCTTTGCATTTTTTTACCCCACTGTTTAAAACCAGCCTCTTCAAAGACTTTACCAAAACCTTCAGATCCTCTGAAATTGGGCTGAAACACGGCAAATCCATGGGCGGCATAAAATTGTCTGATCCAATCAAATGCCATGTTGTCTCTCGAAGCCGGGCCACCATGGGGTAGCACTATCAGTGGTGGTTTGGCTTTTTTTAACGATTTATCGGGGTGTGGTAGGGTTAAGTAGGCAGTGAGTTTGGTTTCATCCGCTGCACTATAATCAAAGCGCTTGACGCTTCCTCGGTGTTTTTTATCATAGTTTGGATAAGCGTTGGCGAGCAAGTCAAGCGTGCCTGCTTCGGTATCATACAAATAGTACTCAACCCCGTAAGCGGCACCTGAAACCTTAGCGATAAAACGTTTTTTGGCTTTATCATAAGAAGTAATATCGAGCTCTGAATTTTCGAAGGTGTAACTTAAATCTGCCTGAACCTGAGCCAATGGTAATTTAAAATAATCGGTTTTTGGATAGTCGTCGTTATAAAACACGCCATTGCTAGCACCAGTATAATAATCTTTAGTACCACCAGCGGCATCTATACCCTCAAATCCCGGTAATTGTTTGGCCTGAACCACTTTATTGGCAACGATTTTTGCTTTGTAAACGGCGGCAAATTTATCTTTGTTATGCGCGAGGTAATACATTGATTGACCATCGTGGCTTAAGCCGAGCAATGATTCGTCAAAAGGTTTTGTTTTGGCATTATCTTCGTCTTTGTCTTTGTCTTCTTGGTCTTTTTTAGGTGGTTTATCAACCATCAAAGGTTGAAACTCTTGTTGTTGGTCTTTTCTATAAAACCAGATATATTCATCTTGCTCTTTGTCGTAGCTGTTACGTAACAGTATATTGCCGTTGCCATCTGTTATCCAGCGTCCAGTTGATTTGCGTAATTTCTCGATGACTTCTCGTGAGCCATCACTAATTTTGATTTTATAGAGTTCGTTGGTGTATGAGAACAATATGTGTTCGGGATCATTAGGCAGAGAACTGACAAAACGAATGCCATCTATGGTGTATTTATATTTTGGCCCGGTAAAAACTTTGATCAATTGATTTTCGTTAACATCAAATAACATTCTTCTTGATAGCAGAAAAAGCTCATCATCGCCATGTGAGAAGTATGGTACGGTGATATTTAATACCAACCTGTCGTTACTGACCCAAAAAAATTCACGCACTTCCCCTTTAGACATTGAAAAAACTTTGGCTTTGCTGCCTGCTTTAAGGCTTTTATTCACCAAAGTATACTGACCTTCATGCGCCTGAAAATAGGCGATACGACTACCATCAGGCGATATCTGAACATCTGTGATCAAGGGCAAGCGGCCAAGTGTATCGGCCAATGACTTGGCAGAACTGGGTGTTGCGGCATATGCTGGGGTGATAGCTAGTGAGAATATGAGCAGCATCAATGTGGTGGTTTGAGTGATAAAACGTTGATATAAAAATCGTGGTTGTTTGTTCATGAAAGGCCCTGCGTGGTTATCATTGTCATTTTTGAAAATCAGTATAAGGTAATCTAAATTTATTGCTCGGGCCACTCATCCCTCAACAATCCGTAAACGAGGGTATCACTGAATAACTCACCAATCTGATAACTCTGACGTAGCAAACCCTCACGTTGCATCCCCAGTTTTTCCATAATTTTAAATGAAGCGGTATTGAGAACATCACAATAGGCGATGACTTTGTGAACTTGCAAGCGGTTAAAGACAAAATCGACCAAAGCTGTTACAGCTTCGGTCGCATAACCTTTACCCTGATGTTTGCTGTCGAAGCGGTAACCGATTTCGACAATACCAAAATCAAACGCTTCAAAGCGAAAGGAGATAGCACCTACATTGACGTCGGGGGCATCTTTGAGGGTGACGCAAAGGCCAAACCATTCGCCGTCTTGGCACTGGTAAGGTTTGATGAAATTGGCAAAAAATACCAGTGATTGTTCATCAGTCAGTGGTTTACGGATAAACTTCATCACTTCGCTGTTTTGGTGCTGGGTCTTTTCATAAGCCAAGTCGGTGCTTTTAAAGCGACGTATGGTGAGTCGCTCGGTTTGTAGTACAAGATTGGTGCTCAGCGCGATAATGTCATCTGCGGGTATGCTGTTGTTTGCCATAGGAGTCCTTACTCTGTTATTCACACTATTCAACATCCGATAAAACCATGAACAGCAGCTTTTTACAACAAGATTATCGCAAACAAAAAGTTTAACTGATATGATTAGCGCATCTGTTATTACCTGTTTATTGAAGTCTGGTTTTTTTGTCGATGATAAAATTGAAAACAACATTTTTGCCGCTTATTCTGCTGTCTGGTTTGATGGTTTCTTCGTCAGGTATGGCCGTCGACGATCCCTATTCACAAATTATTGATGCCCAACAAAATGGGCAGTATCCCGAAGCGCTGTCTCATATCACCCGCTTATTAAATCAAAACCAAAATGATGTACAGGCGTTATTGCTCAAAGGTAATGTCAATAAATTAATGGGTAATACCGACAATGCGACCGCGATTTTCAAAGGGTTGATTGATAGTCATCCTGAAATGCCTGAAGCCTACAATAACTTGGCGGTATTATATGCCGATGCTGGCAAACCCGCATTGGCGATTGAAACGCTGCAACAGGTTTTTGCCACTCAATCCAGTTATGCTACCGCCTATAAAAATTTACGTACGTTATACAACCAAATGGCTTCACTGGCTTATCGTGATGCGCTGGATATTCAGCAAAAGCCAAAACAACAATTAAGCCAGTTTGCGATGTTAAATACGGTGCAGATGAAAAAACCGCCAGTGCCTGTGAAAGTATCAGAGAAGGTGCCGGTTCAATTGGCTAGTGCAGCTATACAGTCAGATGTCACATTGGTTGCTCAAACGACCACCACGGCGAAACAACCCTTAGCTGAGTCTGTACAAACACTACCTGAAATTGTGATTAAAAAGATGATCATCGAATGGGCGAAGGCTTGGGCAGGGCGTAACATCAAAGATTATTTTGCTTATTATCACAACGATTTTGTGCCACCAAACAATTTGTCTCGTGCTCGCTGGGAAACCTATCGTGGCAATCGACTGTCAAAACCCAAATTTATTAATGTCGATTTGGTTGGCGTTAAGATCAAACAAAGTTCAGCCACCACAGCGACGGCTTTGTTTGAACAGCATTATCGTTCCAATACCTATTCAGATACTGTGGTGGTGCAGTTAACATTGAAAAAGCATCAGGATAAATGGCTGATTGTGAGTGAAGAATCACTTTAATACTGAAGTGGACACAAGGAAAAGTCGATACTGTTTAGCGTGATTAGATTTCGCTTCAGAACAAGGCATTGTCGCACGGAAAATAGGCGCATATAGGTCATATGTAACTGTTTGAGTACGACAATAACGCCGTTATGAAGCGAAAGATGATTGCGCTGGGGAAGAAGAATAAAGAGTGGGGTGACTGATGGGGATTGAACCCACGACAACCAAGATCACAACCTGGGGCTCTACCAACTGAGCTACAGTCACCATTGTCTTTCGAACGACAGGAATTCTACCTAAATACCGCCGAATAGCAAAGATTTTTCTGGTCTTTTTGCCTCCTTATTCACATTTTTATTCTCAATTGACGATATAGCTCCTACAATGACGGTCAAACAACCATTAACAGCTGATATCTTCTATGTTCAAACCGAAACAATCCATACTCACCCTGATTTCCATGGTGTTTAGCCTGAGTGCCGCAACGGCATTGGCTACCCCAACGGTGGTGACCAATGTCAATGGTTATACCCTCAGTACCTCAGAAGGTGGCTCTACAACAATACCACCGAAATGGCGGTCGTTTAAAACGCTAGTGTTTGAACACGGTAAAGTGGTTGAAATCGGTGATGACACCATTGGCAAAAAGTACCCTGATGGCAAAGTCATTGATGGTCAAGGGCACACCCTGTTGCCCGGTTTAATTGATGCCCATGGCCATGTTTTAGGATTGGGCTTTGGTCGCCTTAATGTCGATGTGAGAAGTCTTAAAAGTGCCACTGATACCGCATTGGCGGTGCAGCGTTACGCCAAACAACACCCAGAATTAAGCTGGATTAAAGGGCGGGGTTGGAATCAAGAGTTGTGGCCAAGTCGGCAATTCCCCAACGCCAAAGACCTCGATGAATACGTGACTGACCGTCCGGTGTGGTTACGCCGGGTAGACGGTCATGCAGGCTGGGCCAATCGCAAAGCGCTGGCTTATGCCGGGATCAACAAAGATACCCTAGACCCTGCGGGTGGTTTGATTATACGCGATGCCAAGGGTGAGCCGACTGGTGTGTTGGTAGACAATGCGATGGACCTGCTTGAAAGTCGATTGCCACAAGCCACCGTTGCCGAGCGCCAAAGTGCGTTGGATATTGCGACACAACATTTGTTGAGTCTGGGCTTGACCAGTGTTCATGATGCTGGGATTGGTGGTGATGTTTACCAGCTCTACCAACAAAATGTCAAAAACAACCGCCTAGAACTGCGGATTTATGCGATGCTGGCTTCAACTGAACCACAGTTATTAGCGTTGCTCCAGCAAGGCAGGTTTAAAGACGATAAAGATATGTTGTCGATGCGCAGTGTTAAATTATCTGTCGACGGTGCGCTGGGCAGTCGAGGCGCGGCATTGCTGTCACCTTATTCAGATAGAGCAGAACAACAAGGTTTGATGTTGGCTTCAACGGCGCAGCTTGATTTGCTGTTTGAGCAAGTATTAAAACACCAGTTTCAGCTTAATGTTCATGCCATTGGTGATAAGGGTAATAGAGTTGTACTAGATTACTTTGAAAAAAGCTTTAAAGAGATTGGTGACCAAGGTTTACGCCACCGCATTGAACATGCTCAGGTGGTGGCGTTGGCCGATATTCCGCGTTTTAAAACCCTCAATATTTTGCCATCAATGCAGCCTACCCACGCCACCAGTGATATGAACATGGCGCAGGACAGGGTGGGTAAAGAACGGCTCAAGGGCGCTTATGCATGGCAAAAATTCTTGCAACAAGGCAGTCGCATTGCGTCAGGGTCTGACTTTCCAGTGGAATTGGCCAATCCATTTTATGGTATCCACGCCGCCGTAACTCGGCAAAATCGGCAAAACCAGCCCGTCGGTGGTTGGGTGCCCGAAGAAGCCATGACGGTCGCGCAGGCGCTAACCTCATTTACCCTTGATGCCGCTTATGCCGCCCATCAAGATAATATTATCGGCAGCCTTGAACCCGGCAAATGGGCTGACTTTATTATGATTGACCAAGACCCCTTTAGCATTGCACCAGCGCAATTATGGCAAACCAAGGTATTACAAACCTGGGTGGCCGGGCAGATGAAACACCAGTCAGCAACCGCAAAGTAAACTCTGAGCATATCCCCGGGGGATTTATGATCCCCCACCGCTTCCCCAAATAAGAATAATCAGCCATCCCAATCCTGAAAACGCGACCATGTCCATACGGTTGCTCGTTCCGCTCTCTTATGCCAAAAAAAAGCAAAACCAATCAAAATTAGTCGTTGACAGTGATTAAAAAATCGCTATTATAGATTTCAAGATGTTTAGACGGCTAAACGGCTTTAAATCTAAACGTAAAGAAATCTAAACAATATTAAGACTTGCTTAACAGGAGATCGCCATGACTAGCTTCGCCACATCTGCAGTACGCTCAGGTATCGAAACCGACACTCAATTCGGTGCAGTGACACCGCCACTGTATTTGACCAGCAACTATAGTTTTGCCGGTTTCAACCAGCCACGTCAATATGACTATGCCCGTTCAGGCAATCCCACTCGTGCAGGACTTGAAAATGCGTTGGCCGAGTTAGAGCATGGTGTTGGTGCAACAGTCACAGCCAGTGGCATGGCTGCGGTATCATTGCCAGTGCAATTGCTACAACCTGGTGATGTATTAATCGCCCCTCATGATTGTTACGGCGGTACCCATCGTCAGTTCACCGCTTTGGCAAAACGTGGCCAATTCAAGGTGTTATGGATTGACCAGTCAGACGAAGTGGCATTAGCCGATGCCTTTAGCCAAAACCCTAAAATGTTGTGGATTGAAACGCCAAGTAACCCGCTTTTACGCGTGGTTGATGTGGCTAAGCTGTCAGCTAAAGCCAAAGAAGTAGGCTGTTTGACTGTGGTTGATAATACTTTCCTATCACCTGCACAGCAATTGCCGATTAAATTAGGCGCAGATATCGTGGTTCATTCAACCACTAAATACATCAACGGTCACTCTGATGTGGTTGGCGGTGCCGTAGTGAGTAACACCACTGAACTGGCCACTGAACTGGCATGGTGGGGTAACTGCATGGGCATTACAGGTTCGCCTTTTGATTGTTTCATGACCATGCGTGGTCTACGTACTTTGCCAGTACGTATTCGTCAACATCAAGAAAATACCACCGAAGTTGTTGCGTTTTTAGAGCAAAGTTCAGCGATTAAGAAAGTTTACTATCCGGGTCTTGAAACCCATCCTAACCACGAGATTGCGAAAAAACAGCAAACCGGTTTTGGCGCTATCGTTAGCTTTGAAGTGGATGAGAACGTGTGTGATATCGCGACCTTCCTTGAAAGCCATAAATTATTCTCTTTGGCTGAATCTTTGGGTGGCGTTGAAAGTTTGATTGCCCATCCGGCGACCATGACCCATGCGGCAATGCCAAAAGAGGCTCAAGCAGTCGCTGGTATTACCGGACAGTTGGTACGAATTTCTGTCGGCATTGAATTTATCGATGACTTGATAGCTGATATTGAGCAGGCCATCAACGCATCAAAGTTACCTGCTGTTAAGGTTGCGGTAAAAAATGCTGAGGAGCTGGAATATGAACCTAGCTGAAGCAGTATTTGAACAAAATGCTTCATTACTAAAACAGGTTCAGCTGCTGGAGGACCAAAACGGTCATCCGGCAGTGCATAAATTTGGTGGTAGCAGCTTGCAATCAGCTGCTCACATCACCCAGGTGGCCAATATCATTGGCCAAAACTGCCAGAGCAATGACCTGGTCATCGTGTCGGCGATGGGAGATACCACCGATTATCTGTTTGAGTTAGTGAATGCTTATCGGTCGGCTGAGCACAGCGAAGACCAAGACTCAGCGCAGGATTATGTGCCGGATTGTTCGGCCATTGCAGCTTATCAACAAGCGATTATCACACAATTACTGCCTGAGACTGTAGCAGCCCCTTTGATTGCCCAGTTAAATGATGATATTCAACGCATCACCTTCTTATTATCCCGCAGCCTAGCCTGGCACACTTTAAACCAAGATGATGTTATCAGCTATGGCGAATTGTGGTCGACCCGCGTTGTTACTGCGACATTAAACCATCAGGGCATTGATTGTCAGCGTGTTGATTCAAGAGACTTTATTTTCACGGCCACTGAGCAGCAAGGCGCAGATGCCTTGAACGACAGTGGCGATTCTGCGATTGATTGGCAAAAGTCCGAGCAAGCATTTGCTCGCTGGCATCAAGAGTTTGGTGGTACCCTGGCGGTGGTCAGCGGATATATCGCCAGTGATCACCAGGGTAATACCGTCACATTGGGCCGTAATGGCAGTGATTTTTCTGCCACTATCGTGGCCAAGCTGGCAGTTGCCAAAATGGTTTATTTGTGGACCGATGTCGATGGTGTTTATAGTGCCGATCCGCATCGATTCAGCGATACCAAGGTGATCCCGGTGTTGGGCCTAAACGAAGCCAAAGCACTGGCCAATCTCGGTTCGCCGGTTTTTCATCAAAAAACCCTTAAACCATTACAAGCCGCCAATATTCCGATTCGAATTCGTAATGCGCAGCTGGCGGGCAATGATCAATTAAATGCTTCACCAGATTCTTCACTTCAAAAGGGCACCCTAATTTTGACTCAGCCTGTAAAATGGCAGGGGGCAAAAACCATTGCCGCAAAAACCTCTGTCAGTTTGTTTAAAATCCAGTGGCAAGACACCTTGTTAGATGTTGAACTCAACGAACAACTGGCCTCTTTGCTGGCTCATCAACATTTACCGGCGTATTGTTGGCTGGCCGAAAACCAGACCTTGCAATTTTGTGTTGGTGATAGTGATAAAGGGCTGGTTGAACAGGCGCTGGCTAAAATCGAGGTGGCGCATCAATTGAGTGTGCGCAGTGGTTTATCGGTGATTTCATTGGTAGGCAGTGAATTGTTGCAACAGGGTGAACATCTGGCGGCA
This sequence comes from Phenylobacterium sp., assembly GCA_047617105.1. Classification (GTDB taxonomy): domain Bacteria; phylum Pseudomonadota; class Gammaproteobacteria; order Enterobacterales; family Alteromonadaceae; genus JABSOG01. The sequence continues at coordinate 20,771 of JBLGCB010000047.1, forward strand.
TATTTTTCATTAATTGAGCAATCTGGTCAGTCGGTATTGTTATATCATTATGATAACAATGGCGCGATAAGCGCCGTGATTGACGATAGTAATCCAACGGCTTTAGTATCATCGATACATCAGGCGATTTTTGTTGAGAAGCCCCATAAGGCCGTGATCAGTGACACTCAAATAGCAGAAAAAGTGCTTTCTTTGGTGTTGTTTGGCTATGGCAATATCGGTGCTAAAGTGATTGATATTTTGGCGGCGCAGTTGGATAAACTTAACAGCCGTTCAAAAACCCACATCCAGCTGGTGGCTGTGGCCAATTCGCGCAACTATATCTTTAATCCACAAGGGCTTGAGCTGAACAATGCTGATTGTACTATTGAGCAGCAATTGGCGGATAGTACTTTACAAACCGTTGATATTGAAGAGAGTTTAGCTTTGATCACCGACCAGCAAGTGGCGATTCTTGATGTCACTGCTAGTGAAAACGTGGCTGATTTGTATCAAGGGTTTTTCAGTCAGGGCCGACATATAGTGAGTGCCTGTAAACTGGGGATCACCTTTGCTTCTGAGCGTTATGAGCAATTATTGCAGCTGGCGCAAAGCAATAACAGCCGCTGGTTAAGCAATGTTACTTGTGGTGCCGGTTTGCCGATTCAACAAACGATCAGCGATTTGGTGACGACGGGCGATCAAATCAACGAGATTTCAGGGTTATTGTCTGGCACCTTGTCGTGGATTCTAGACCGTTATGATGGTCAAACGCCGTTTTCGTCAGTGGTTGCTCAAGCCAAAGCGTTGGGATTCACCGAGCCGGATCCACGAGATGATTTGTCGGGTAAAGACGTGCAACGCAAATTGCTGATCATCGCCCGTACCATGGGAGTCAAGCTTGATTTGGAACAAATTGCTTTAACCCCCTTAATCCCGGCCCATTTGCTGGAATTATCGGTGGAAGCATTTGCCGCAGCCAGTGACGAGTTAGATCAATACATGTTGCAAAAGTGGCAATATGCCAACGAGCAGGGCATGAAATTGTGTTATTCAGGACAATTGGCCTTTAGCCATCAGTCAGAGGATGCGCAATTGACCCAAGCGAGTGTCGGTTTAAGCTTTCGCGACGCCAATGACCCGTTGGTTAACGTGACCGCTGCGGATAATATCGTGGTGATTAAATCGGATTGGCATGACAGCAACCCGTTGATCATCAGAGGTCCGGGGGCGGGTATCAATGTGACGGCGGCGGGTATTGTTGCCGATGTGATTAAGTTGATCGATTGATGGGCACCAATCAAACTGGGTAAAAGTTGCCTTGTTTGATCGGTGCCGTAGGGTTGGTGCGACACTTCGACTTTTTCGTAGCGAATGCGAGGCACGAGCAGCTCTGCGCACCATGACCCATTCGCTATCGTCCAACCATATTCTAGGTTGGTCTATGACTGCTAGCTCAATGGTGCGCAATGCTCCTCGTAACCTCGGACCGTGCTACGCACGGGCACCCTACCGACTATACCTCGCTTTAATCTCATCCCGTTTGGCCAAATCAGCATAACAAGTAATGAAAGGCGGCCATTCAGGGTCTTGCTCTGGACGAGCGGGTTGCGAAGGCGCTGCGACTTGTTCAGGCAGCGCTTGTTGCACCACAACCCCACCACCAGATAAAGCTTCAAGTAATTCGCCTTGATGATCGACCTTTTGGTGCAAACTGATCAGTTGGTTTTGTAAGCTGGCGATTATTGTCAATAATTCACCGTCGTTGGCAGAATGGTTGGATGAGCTGCTACTCGAGGTGTTGGCTGAGGTGTTGGATGAGCTGCCCAGCGCGTCAGCGGCGATGGTTTCTTCAGTCACTTCACTGGTTAGCTCACCATAAACCCGTTTTAACTCAGTCACTTCGAGGTATCTTTTGCCTTTGGTGCAGCGGACAAAATTAATGTGGCCTTTTGACATCAGCCGATATAACGCATTTTTACTTTTGCCGGTTAGGGCGGTGGCTTTTTCAATGGAGACAAACATAAAGGCTACTTTAATTGAGGTATAAGGCAAACGTAACTGTTCAGTGTGCTTAGATTTCGCTTCAGAACAAGGCATTGTCGCACGGAAAATAGGCGCATATAGGTCATATGTAACTGTTTGAGTACGACAATAACGCCGTTATGGTGCGAAATATGAGTGCGCTGAATAGTTACAGACGAACAACTGCTGTATTTTACGCGCTGTTAGCTGTCAACACTATTACTTTATTTCAGCTTTTTTTTAAGAGATTCAAACTTTTTCCAAACTGGCCTCGTCAATAGAGATAAGAAAGTTATTAGCCCTTTGAGAGTGAGAAAGCCATGACCAGAAAATTATCTTCAATTGTATCGACAAAATACTACCTAGCCTTTGCTGCTACTTTGGCCATCGCGCTGTCATATACCAGTACGGTCACGGCTTCCGGATTAGATAAGCAACAACCGATGATCCAATTGTTTAAGGATGACCAAATTATCCAGAGCCGTATGATGACTGAAGAAGAACTGGCGGCTTATCAGCAGCTTGATCAAATTGAAGATCAGATGGAAAACTTTGAAGGTCCGATGGAAGACCTTGAAGAACAGCTCGAGGCCAAAGTCGAAGCCCTTGAAGATGTATTAGAAAATGCCCGTGAAAATGGCTTTGGGGGGCGGATAAACCGCGAGCATCAAGATGACTTGGCAGGACAAACGCATTCATTGGGCGCTCAAATTACAGCCCTGACGACTGCAATGCAACCGAGTTTTGACAAAATGCACACCTTGGGACGACAAATCGAAGTGGCCGCCAATGATTTCAAAGATTTGATTGATGCTAGTGCTGAGGGTGTTGATTACGACATGATGCAGGTAGTGGATAGTAACGGCAAAGCGTCATTCCACTTCGGTCAGTTTAATATGGACGACGACAACGATTCTGATTGGTAACCACTTTCGCTCTTAAATCCCATAAAAGCGCCCAGTGCTGCAACAATTCGCCCCAGCGAATTTTGTAGTAATGGGCGCTTTTATTTAGGCGAAAGCCTCTTCTTGTTTAAATATCGCGGTAGAATCAATAATCAAGCTGTACTTACCATTAATCTTAACTATGCCCTTAAGCATTTTTTGGGTTTGGTCATTGAGCTTAAAACCGGTTTCCATAATCTTACTTAATGATTTGATTTGATTATCATTGATATTGACGCTGTCTTCTACGCTATCGACCAGTAACCCGATGTAGGGTGTCCGACCGTCGACAGTGGTATAAACAATAATGGGTTTATAACTTTCAGTGATTTGGGTGCGGGCGTCTTCAAACAGCCTTTTAAGCGGCATATAAGTCAGGGTTCTTTCTGTTTCTAAAATTCTTAATGCTTCATCGAGCTGGTCGGTATTTTTCAGCGCAATGAGGCTATCGGCTAAATTGTGTAGTCGTTTATGGGGTTCATCGAAGCGTTTAAGCAGGCTAGCCAAATCTTCATCGTCGGTATTATAGCCATCGTACCACTGACCGAATTCACATTTGCTGGACGATTTTTCTAGCACAAATAGCGTGTTGTTTTTTAACGAATGCTCCAGTGCAATCATCCACTCATCGTGTTCTCGTTCACCTTTGCTGAGTAATTCGAGTAGGGCAATATTGGATTCTTCGGTGACTTGGTTATTCATAATCAAACCTAAATCAAAAACCGGGGTAGGAGTACCGACATAATCCTTGACCCCGAGAAAGCTGGTATCTTCAGTGGGAATGGTGGTTAAATCTTGTTGATATCGTTCGGTGACCAGAATATCAAGGATATTAAGGGCAATATATTTTTCACCAACTCTAAAATTGACTAAATCCATTAACTTTCTCTTTGCTGAACAGGATGACTATTGCTTTGAATTATAGACATATAAATGGGTGAAAGGTATGTTGATTTTGAGTTTCTATGATTTTATCTTCGCATCAGCACAAATTAAGCGGCTAAAATTGATTTTAGTTTGATGAATGCTTGATCACATCACTGCCGATTATTTACAATGGCCCACCTCAACCTAACCCATGTTCAATAATATTGATTTTCCTTTTATGATGACTCAGCAAAAACAACCAGATATATCCGTAAAATCACCGTTAACTAAATTAACGATTCTTCTGCCCTTATTGTTTTGTGGCGGTGCTATTGCACAGGAAGGTGCACAGAAAGAGGTCCAGGACAAAGCGCAGAATAAGGCGCATAGCTACCGTGGGGATGTTGAGTTGGGTATTATCATGACCACAGGTAATACTGAAACGGCATCAGCGAGAGTGGCTGCTGATGTTGAGCAAGAGTTTACTGATTGGCGTATTGAGTACGTGATTGATGCGCAATATCAGCGTTCACAATTTGATACTGAGATGGGACGCTCAGAAAGAGAAACCACAGAGCAACAAGTTTTCTTATCTTATCAGGGTAACTACAAGCTGGAACAAGCCAACAAAAGCTTTTTTATCTTCGGTTCATATAATGATGATCGCTTTAATGGTTATGACTACCAACTGACGGCTGCGACGGGTTATGGCTGGCGTTTTTATGATTCTGCCCAAAGTACCATTGATGTAGAAGTGGGACCGGGTTATGTTTGGAATGAGTTGGACAATGGTAGTCGTCGTCAAGGCACTATTTTGCGTAGTGCGGTTAAGTATGAACAAAAGCTTACCGAAGCGACCAAGTTTAGGCAAGATGTGGTCAGTGAAATTAGCTTTAATGGTGAAAGCTCTACCACTAAAGCAGAATCTTCTATGTTGGCTCAGATCAATGGTCGTCTGGCATTAAAAGTCTCATTTTTAATTGAATACAACAGCAAACCAGAAGAGCAGCGAAAAAAGATTGATACCGAGACTGGTATTACGCTGGTGTATTCGTTTTGATACATGTTTCATGTAACAAAAAAGAGGTGGCCAAGGCCACCTCTTTTTTTTGCTTTTAATGACGATAAAACAACAAAATCACGCTTGTTGTTGAAACTCTTCGTTTTCGTCCTTTTCAGGGCGATCTTTTGCTTCTCTGACTTTCAGCGTGCGCTGTTGGAATTCAGATTCATTGAGTTCAGCGATGGCGGTTAACGCGGCAGACTCGGCCATTTCGACAAAACCAAACCCTCGACGCTTACCTGTTTGGCGATCTTTTAATAAACGAACCGAGTGGACATAGCCATACTTTTCAAATAATTCCTTGATAATGGCTTCGTTGGCGCGGTACGGCAGATTACCAACATAAATGGTTTTTGTTGGACCACTTGGTTGTTCAGCATTATCATCCTTGCTTGGCGCTGCACTGGTTGGTGTTGCAGCAGGCGTTGAGCTTGATGTCGTGCTAGGTGTTGTAGCACTGGCTGAACGATTGGTGATGAGTGAGATTAACAGAGGACCGATGAATAAACCGGCGGCGAAGGCGACGGGAGGCGTCATACCGAGATTGTTTGCTAGTGACATAATACCGAAGCCGACAACCGCCAGTATTACTGAGTAGACTATGGAAGATTGAAATGAGGACATTTTTTGAAACCCTATAAGTAAATTTTTATAATTAAAATGATCATGAATGATTACGAATCACAAGACTGTTAATATTAACGGCAATTTGTCAGAATGCCAACACTAAATCACCGAGTTCACAGCATTGATGTAAGGTTTATCGCAGTCTCGCGGATAAAAAGCAACCTCTTTTGAAAAAAAATGGTAATCCAGAGAAGATCATTGCCAAGATCGTTTGCTATTGGTTGCGCGGATCATAGGTGGGAAGTTCGCGATCAATAAGCTTTAACCCTCTATATAGCTGATAAAATCCTCAATCTGACTATCAAATAATCAAACAAAACGGATATGACAAATTAATGACTTTCTTTATAAAAAAACGCTTGCATTGAAATATGATCTGCCTATAATGCGCATCCACTGACACGGAGCAAGCAGCCAAATCAGTCAGAAGAAAAGAGATTCAGGGAGAAGGTTAATCATTAAAATCTTTTAGAAAAAATAAAAGAATTTAATGTTTGACTTTAAAACTAGGAAGCGTATTATACGCATCCTGCTTCGGACACAGCGGCTTGTTAAGCATTGAGACTTAAATTAAGCGTCCA
>JBLGCB010000048.1:0-26847 GCA_047617105.1 Phenylobacterium sp.
TCGCTGAGGGCCATTTCTTCGATGGTCTCTTCGAGTGAGCGTTTATCAAACGAGGGATGGGCATAAACACCACTGGCCAATGGGCTAAACCCAAGCCAATTCAGTTGACGGCGAAAACTGACCAATTTGTCATCGCCAACAAAAGCGGGGATAACAATTAACCAGCTGCCATCCCAAGCGGGCACTTCACCAGCATAGATACGTCGAGCAGCTTTTTCATAATGGCGTTTAGCAGTATTGGTAAAGGCGTAATAACTGCGCCTGCCAACCTTTTGAGTTTGCAGCCAGTCATCTTGCACTAGCCGAAACACCGAGGTTCTCACCAGCCGCTCAGAAAACCCTAACGGCTGTAATGCGCTGATTAAACTGCCCAGCCAAATCCATTCGCCATGCTGCGACATCACATCACCAAATACCGTCACCAGATGGGATTTGCTGCTGATATTGGCCACTTTGGCTCTATGGGTCAGAAAGTCGCTCATCATGGCGGTGCTATCACTAGCTGTCAAAATCAATCTCAACTTCGGCGCTAACAGGATGCGATTGGCAGGTTAGGATATAACCGTCGGCGACTTCTTGCTCGGTCAATGAATGGTTATAATCCATCTCAACCTTGCCTTTAATGACTCTGGCTTTACAGGTCGCACACACCCCGCCTTTGCATGAATACGGCAAGTCAGCGCCATGCTCCATCGCGGCATCAAGAATATTGTCGCCGCCCATCGCCAAGTCAATAAAGGTTTTTCTACCTGCCACTTTAACCGAGACACTGCTGATTTGTTCACCGAAGCGTTCGGCACGTTTGGCCTGATTTTGTTCGGCATTCTTAAGCGCAGAACCGGCAAAAAACAGTTCATAATGGACATGGTCATCGGCAAAATCCCACGATTTAAATGCCTCTGCCACTTCATTAATCATCTCTTCGGGGCCACATAAAAAGACTTCGTCAAACGCTTTGATTTCAATCACCCTCGCGGTGTCCAGCGCCACCAATTTGGCCGCGCTGATACGGCCGTTAAATAATTCGGCTTCGTTTTCTTCACGGGTAAACAGGTTAATCTGCTCAAAGCGGTTCATATACTGGTTTTTGATAAAACACAGTTTTTCTCTGAACATCATCAACGGGGTAGATTTATTGCCATACAATAAGGTCACTTTGGCTTTAGGCTCAGTGGCCAATATGGTGCGAATATGAGACAGATTAGGGGTGATGCCGCTACCAACCGCCATAAACAAATAATGCTTTTGCTGCTGTGGATCCAGTTCAGTAAAGAAATGCCCTTGTGGTGGCATCACTTCAAGGGTCATGCCCTTTTTGAGTGTTTCATTGGCATAGTTAGAAAATACGCCACCGTCGATGCGTTTAATGCCTACTTTTAATTGCTGATCTTGCACGCTACTGCAAATAGAGTACGAACGGCGGATATCTTCGCCGTTGATATCGGCTTTTAAGGTCAGGTGCTGACCCTGGATATAATGAAACTTATCTTTAAGTTCATCGGGTACGGCAAAACTCAGCGCCACCGCATCTTTGGTGAGTCGCTCAACAGCCGAAATGGTTAATGGATAAAATTCAGTACTCATAGGGTTTCTCTTACAATTGTTATAACTGTTCAGCGCACTCATCTTTCACACCATAACAGCGTTATTTTCGTACTCAAACAGTTACATAGGATTATATGCGCCTATTTTCCGTGCGACTATTTCCGTTAGATTCAGGCCTTGTTCTGAAGCGAAATCTAAGCACGCTAAAAAGTTATCGTCTTTTAACTACAGGGTTTTAAAATAATCAAAAACTTCAAAACAGTCCTGACAACGATACATCGCTTTACAGGCAGTTGAGCCGAATTGGCTTAATACTTCAGTGTTTGAACTACTGCACACCGGGCAATCAGGCTGATCATCTTGTTGTGGCGGTGCAATATGCAAGTTGGCGAGCTGTACTTTGCCGCTGGGTGAAATCATCTCGGTGCCCCACGCAGGTGACAAGGTCACTTCAACCGTAACCTGCTCATAACCCGCACCATTAAGGGCAGTGACAATATCTTGCTTCATCGCATCTACCGCAGGACAACCGCTGTACGTTGGGGTGATCACTACGATGGTGTTACAAGCGCCAAAATCTTGCTCGACACGCACATCTTGCAGCACGCCCAAGTCCCAAATGGTCAATCCCGGCAGCTCTGGGTCGAACACGCCATCGAGTATGGCCCAAATGGTCTGATGCTCAGAAGCGGCGCGATACCGGCGTCGCTCGGCATATATCGGGTTGACGGTGGGGATTAGCTGTTCAGACATCATAGTTCTACCACGTCAAACCAGGGTGCGAGCGTTGCAAATACTGCATTTCGCTTAACATATGGCCCAGGTGTTCAGTGTGAATACCATTACGACCACCACGAATTTGCAATGCAGCATCACCGAATTCAATCTCGGATTGGCCTAAGAAACCTTGTACATAGTTATCCCAGTCTTGTTGCAAACTGGCGCGATCGACCGCAATACCCGCTTCAACTAATTCGACTTCCCAATCGTTCATATGGAACAATTCACCGACAAAATCTTTCAATTCATCCAATGCCCGCAGAATACGCGAACGACTTTCGTCAGTGCCTTCAGCCAACTGGCGGATCCACGGCTCGGAGCGTTTTAAATGATAGCGGGTTTCTTTGAGTGCTTTGGTGGCCACGGCAGCTACGGTTTCATCTTTTGAATTCATCAACTCGGGTAAGTAGATTTTATAAAAAGCATCCAGTAAAAATTGGCGAACCATGGTGAAGGCAAAATCGCCGATGGGCAATTCGTGGATCAGCAAGTTGGTATATTCACGCTCATTGCGCAAATAAGCGAGGTCATCTTCTGTACGACCTTTACCTTCGATTTCGGCGGCATATTGATAAAACATCCGCGCCCGGCCAATATAATCCAGCGCCACATTAGACAGCGCGATATCTTCTTCAAGATACGGGCCATTGCTGCACCATTCTGATAAGCGGTGGCTAAGTACCACTGAGTCATCGGCCAATCCCAGCACAAAACGGTAAAGAGAATCTTTATTCACATTAGGCATCATCTCTCCCCTTACATGTTTTTAACGTTATCAGGCAACACATAATGCGTCGCATGGCGATAAGGTTTGTCGTCCATCGGCTCAACAAAACTGTCTACATCATCTTCTTGTGATGCGGTAATATTGGTGGATTCTACCACCCAAATACTGACGCCTTCTGAGCGACGAATATAACAATCACGGGCATACATCACCGCATGTTCTGGGCTTTCGGCGTGCAGGCTGCCAACGTGTTTGTGATCTAGGCCACGGCTAGAGCGGACAAAGACTTCATAAACTGCGAGTTGTTCTTGGCTCATTGTATGATCCTCAATGTTGTTCTATAAAAAGTTTATCAGGCTGCGCTTTTTGCAGAGGATGGTGCAGCGGTTTTGTCCTGCTGTTTTTGGCGATAGGCTCTCACCGCCTCACGCACCCATTCGCCTTCATCATGGGCTTTTTTGTGGTGTTTAATCCGCTGGTAGTTACACGGACCACTGCCGTTAATCACCTGGTAGAATTCTTCCCAGTTAATTTCGCCGGAGTCGTAAGACCCACGTTCTTCATTCCATTTGATTTGTGGGTCTGGCATCTCTAATCCCAGCGCTTCAATCTGTGGCACACTTTGGTCGATAAACTTCTGGCGCAAATCATCATTCGACATACGTTTGATTTTCCACCCCATAGAACGGCTTGAATGGGCTGAATCGCTATCATGAGGACCAAACATCATCAACGACGGCCACCAGTTACGGTTCATCGCATCTTGCGCCATGGCTTTTTGTTCTGGTGTGCCTTTAGCCAGTGCCGTCATGATTTCGTAACCTTGACGCTGGTGAAAACTCTCTTCTTTACAGATGCGGATCATCGCCCGCGCATACGGACCATAAGAGGTGCGTTGTAAGGTAATTTGATTGACAATAGCCGCGCCATCCACCAACCAGCCAATCGCGCCGATATCCGCCCAAGTGATGGTCGGATAGTTAAAAATCGAGGCATATTTGGCTTTGCCCGTTTGCAACGCTTCAATCATTTCAGAGCGAGAAATGCCTAAAGACTCTGTCGCGCTATACAAATAAAGCCCATGACCGGCTTCGTCTTGCACTTTAGATAACAACACCGCTTTACGACGTAAGGTCGGCGCGCGGGTGATCCAGTTACCCTCAGGCTGCATTCCAATCACCTCGGAGTGCGCATGTTGAGACATCTGACGGATCAGGTTTTTACGGTAATCATCCGGCATCCAGTCAGATGGTTCGATTTTTTGTTCGTCGGAAATTTTCTGGTCAAAATTTTGTTGGACCAGTTCTTCACCTTGATCTTTATCAACTGCTTGCATTGCAATTCACTCCGGTTAACGATTTGGTGCATATGATACCAATTTATTTGATTAATCTCAAATCGTGTATCATGTTATTTTGCTGGGCCTGTCTATGGCTGCAAGGTTACGCGTGGGCACTAAAAGCGTGACCACCCTACGGCATTCCATAGCAGATTCTGTTTTTTTCCCTAAGCTCGTTCGATGATTAGGGCGATGCCCTGACCAACACCAATACACATGGTGCAAAGGGCATAACGGCCATTGGTTCTTTGCAGTTGATAAGCCGCAGTGGTCACCAAACGCGCGCCGCTCATGCCCAAAGGATGACCCAATGAAATCGCGCCGCCATTAGGATTGACTCTGGCATCATCATCAGCAATGCCCAAACCACGCAATACCGCCAACCCTTGAGCAGCAAAGGCTTCGTTGAGTTCAATCACATCAATGTCGTCCAACGTCAGGCCGGTGAGTTTAAGCACTTTTTGGGTCGCAGAGATTGGCCCTACGCCCATGATACGAGGTTCAATGCCCGTGGTGGCCATACCAACTACTCTGGCTAGCGGGGTTAAGCCATTTTGCTCCGCGGCTGCTTTGCTGGCCAATAATAACGCACAAGCGCCATCATTGATGCCCGACGCATTACCTGCGGTAACACTGCCGCCGTCACGAAATGGCGCTTTAAGCTTAGCCAACGCTTCGATGGTGGTGCTGGCACGGTTATGCTCGTCTTTATCGAATACTTTGCTTTCTTTGCGACTGACTTTTACCGTGATGGGGATGATTTCTTGATCAAAGTTGCCATTTTGCTGTGCGGCAGCGGTTTTTTGCTGGCTGCGCAGGGCAAATAAATCTTGATCTTCGCGGCTAATATTGAATTGTTCGGCGACGTTTTCGGCGGTTTCTGGCATTGAATCAACACCGTATTGGCTTTTCATTTGCTTGTTAACAAAACGCCAGCCCATAGTGGTATCGAACATTTCTGCCACTCGCGAAAATGCCGATTCAGCTTTGCCCATCACCATCGGGGCACGGGTCATGGCTTCAACACCACCGGCAATGGCCATCTCTTGTGCGCCACAGGCGATGGCACGGGCCGCGATACCCACCGCATCCATACCTGAACCACATAAACGGTTAAGGGTCACACCCGGCACCGATTGTGGTAATCCGGCCAGTAGTGAACTCATGCGGGCAACATTACGATTATCTTCACCGGCCTGGTTGGCGCAACCATAATACACTTCGTCGACGGTTTCCCATTTAAGCTGTGGATTACGTTCGATCAGTGCTCTGATGGGCGCTGCGCCCAAATCATCGGCTCGCACGGTCGATAATGAACCCGCATAACGGCCAATCGCCGTTCTCACCGCATCACATATAAAAACATCTTTCATCATTAACCTCTTTTTCAATTTATTCAGCTTTTGGCGTTAGGAGTACTTGGCGGCCACGAAGCAATGCCACAATTTCGCCGTTTTGATTGGCCACTTCAATATCACAATAACAATGGCGACCGCTTTGCTGCTTAATCGTCGCCGTGGCCATCAACCTATCGGCCAATTTTGCCGAAGCCAGAAAATCAATCTGACTGCTGGCGGATACGGCTACTTTATCTTGGTTGGCACAGGCAAAAGCCACCGCCGTATCGGCTAGGGTAAAAATAAAACCGCCATGGCAGACATCATAACCGTTGGTCATATCACTGCGCACGGTCATGCTTAACTGACAAAACCCCGCTTTTGCTGCAACGATTTCAATCCCCAACATTCTTGATGCTGGGTCTTGTTGTAGTAAGGCGCTTGCCGTATCAAGAGCCGTATCAAACGCACTATTAACCCCGGAATTAGCTGCCATTATTTACCTTTAAAGGCAGCAGGTCGTTTTTCCATAAATGAAGCAACCCCTTCACGGTAATCATCAGAGCGACCAAGATGCTGCATATTGGCACGTTCATGTTCCAATTGCTGATTAAGGCTATTATCAAACGAGGTATTGAGTAAGTGTTTGATTCTACCTAATGCTTCGGTGGGCTGGGTCGCCAGATGCGCGGCCAGTTTATCCGCCTCATCTTGCAATACTTCGTTATCAACCACCTGATAAATCAAGCCCCATTGCTCTGCTTGTTCTGCGGGTAATTTATTGCCTAACATCGCCAATGCTTTGGCCCTTGGCAATCCCAGTGCGCGGGTAAAGTGATATGAACTACCAGAATCTGGCACCAAGCCTACTTTGGCAAAAGACAAAATAAATGATGCCGAACGCGCAGCCAAGGCGATATCACACGCCACCGCAATGCTGGCCCCAGCACCTGCGGCCACACCGTTAATGGCGCAAATCACTGGCATAGGTAAACTGGTGAGACGACGGATCAGCGGGTTATAGTATTTTTCAACCGACATGCCTAAATCTGGTCTGGCATCATCCGCGGCAACAGCTCGGTCACCAAGGTCTTGTCCGGCGCAAAAACCCCGACCTGCACCGGTCAATAATACGCAACGGGTTTCACCGTCGGTGGCAATACCATCCAGCGCGTTTTGCAACTCTTCATGCATTTGCACGTTAAAGCTGTTTAATTTGTCCGGTCGGTTTAAGGTGATTTTGGCTACGCCGTTTTCTTTATGTAGAAGTATGGTTTGGTACATTGGTCGACCTCACTTATAATATAATCGTTTAAAATAGTAATTATTCACACTTAACTTATCAACAGTGGAACCCAATTCATGCCCATCTATGCCATCGACAACTTAATTCCGGTGATAAAAAACCATTGTTACATTCACCCCAGCGCCGAGATCATTGGTGATGTGATCATCGAGGAGCACTGTTATATTGGCCCCGGTGCCGTATTAAGAGGTGATTTTGGCCGTATTTTTGTCGGTCATCACTCTAATGTGCAAGACAACTGCGTATTACACAGTTTTCCTGATAAAGACTGTCACCTCGAACCTTTCAGCCACATCGGCCATGGTGCCATTTTGCATGGCTGCACCATCGGCGAAAATGCGCTAATAGGCATGAATGCGGTGGTGATGGACGACAGCAAAATCGGTGCTGAATCCATGGTGGCTGCCTGTTCATTTGTTCGTGCCAAATTTATCTGCGAACCCCGTTCCATGGTGATGGGCGTTCCCGGCAAAGTCACTCGCAGCTTATCCGAGCAGGAAGTCACTTGGAAAAAACAAGGCACTGGCGAGTATATCGAACTGGCCGAGCGCTCAATCAATACCATGCGCGAAGTCACTGCCCTAGACGAAGAGCAGACAGACCGACCTCGTTACAATGAATCCAATCATCAAACGAAATAGCACTCACTGGATGGGTTGGACAATTCAATTCATCCATGAAGCTTCAATCCTGTCGGCATCCATGCCTCCACCTCAGCGAGCTGCGAACATTCTGTTCGGTCACGCTTCGCCCTCGTGTTGACGCTCAACCAAGGTCAAAATATCATAAATCGCCACGGCTTCTTGATTTTGGTTGATGACTTCAACATCCCACACCACCACGCCGGTGAGGTATTTGTCATCAGGACGACGAGATTTTTTAATTTTTCGTTTGGCGGTCAACTTGACTTGAATGGTGTCATTAATGCCTACCGGTTCAACGAAACGTAAGTTATCAATGCCGTAGTTGGCAATAACAGGCCCTTGACCTGGGTCAACAAACATACCTGCCGCAGCAGAGATAACGAAATAACCATGGGCAACCCGTTTTTCAAAGAACGAATCTTTGGCGGCGATTTCATCAAAATGGGCATAGAAGTGATCACCCGATAAACAACCGAAGTTAACGATATCGGCTTCGGTGACGGTACGTCGATGAGTGGTTAATGACTCGCCAATTTCCAGCTCTTCAAAGTATTTTCTGAACGGGTGGATCCTGTCTTCTTTGGTTTTGGCACCACGTACATATTCGTTGGTGATGGCCATCAATGAAGTTGGTGAACCCTGAATTGCAGTACGTTGCATATAATGTTTAATGGCTCGTACCCCACCAAGTTCTTCGCCACCACCGGCACGGCCCGGACCACCGTGAACCAAGCTTGGTAATGGTGAGCCATGACCGGTTGACTCTTTAGCGCAATCGCGGTCAATCACCAGCATACGACCATGATGAGACGCAGTGCCAAGAATCAATTCGCGGGCAATGTTGCTGTCAGCAGTAAAAACAGAACCTACCAATGACCCCTTGCCCATTTTCGCCAATAATATCGCTTGCTCTATATCGGTATAAGGCATTACTGTGCTGACCGGACCAAACGCTTCGATATTATGAGGCGCTAAAGTATTAATAGGATCGCTACAATGCAACAGCGTCGGTGCCATAAAAGCGCCCTTGCCTTCTTCGATGCCGATGGTGTCAAAATTATCCAAACCACCCAACACAATCTCACTGCCCTTGCTCAGTTCTTCAACCACGGCCATCACATCTTCACGCTGAGACTTACCCACCAACGCGCCCATGCGAACACCTTTTTGCGACGGGTCACCGACAACAGTTTTTAATAAACGGGCTTTTAACGCTTCAATCACTGGCTCAGACATATTGCCCGGCACAAAAATACGACGAATAGCCGTACATTTTTGACCCGCTTTGGTTGTCATTTCATTGCCGACTTCTTTGATGAATAAACCAAACTCTGGATCTTCAACGGTCACATCTGGGGCCAAAATACAGCAGTTTAATGAGTCAGCTTCCATGGTGAACGGCACGCTTTTGGCGATAATGTTTTTATGCGCCTTAAGCATTTGGCCAGTTGTTGCAGAACCGGTGAAAGTCACCACATCTTGTTCATTCACATGGTCAAGCAAATCACCTACGCTACCACTGATTAACTGAATAGAACCTTTAGGCAAGATTTCTGACTCAACCATGGCTTTAACCACCACCTGAGTGAGGTAACAGGTCACGGTGGCGGGTTTAACAATCACTGGCACACCAGCAATCAGGCTGGGGGCGATTTTTTCTAACATGCCCCAGACCGGAAAGTTAAAGGCATTAATATGAACCGACACCCCTTCTTTAGAGGTCAGGATATGGCGACCCATAAAGGTACCATTAGCAGAAAGAGATTCGGCAGGGCCTTCAACGATAAAAGTATCGTTATTTAATTCACGTCGGGCAATACCAGAATAACTGAACATGGTCGCCAAACCACCTTCGATATCAACCCATGAATCGGCTTTGGTTGCACCGGTCATATAAGAGATACGATAAAATTCATCTTTCATATCCAGCAAGTGCTTGGCTAGGGCTTTAATGCGCTCAGCACGTTCATGAATGGTCAGCTTACGCAACGCTGGACCCGCAACGGTGCGACCGTAGTCTAACATGCCATCAAAACCGGATGTCAGGGAGCTGACTTCACCGATAGTACTGTCATCAATAGCATTGACCAAGGTTTGGTTGCGGCCATTACCTGAACACCATTCGCCGGCGGCATAACTTTCAATTTTCATTCTATTATCCTGCTTCATTACTGGGAGGTCATCGCTGGGTGTCATCTCGAATCATCGTCTTATTTGACTGAATTCAAAGTGATACACTATTTTTGATTTTAATCAATTATGTGTAATGTAATATGTTAGCGCGTTGAGTGCAAGTGAGTTAAGGTGGGAAGTTGAAAAAGACAAGGGTTTGTATCTAACGATGTCGTCGACTGGTGGTTGGGTATACCTGCGCTGTGCTCGGTTTGTATCTAACGATGTCGTTGACTGGTGGTTGGGTATACCTGCGCTGTGCTCCCTGCACGCAGGTATTGATACATCCATGTATCAAAAAAAAACCGCCCTCATTAAGGGCGGTTTTTTACGGTCTTTAATTCAATTTATTTAGTTGGCATTTTATCAATTGGCTAAGGTTTATTTGCACGGATAATCACATCAATACCAAGCCATACCATAGTGCCAACAAAGAAGGCCACAACACCAAACACAAACCATCCAGTCATAACTCCTCCAATTCATTCATTGCCATACACATGAGTTTAGCAAAGAAAACAGCAAGAACCTAATACTCAATTGGGCACAAAGACAAAATAATAACCAGCTTAATTGGCCTTAACTAGCCTTAGCCCCGGGCAACTTGCCAATGATCCCCAACAGCACCAGAATAAACGCCAGCACAAAATCCATCACCGCCACTATAGCAAAGATAATCTGATCACCATGACTACACTGACCCTGATCAACACACTCAGACGAGCTTATTAACATCGCCAGTAAAATCGACGCCCCTATCCAAAACACCATATGCAGCACGATCACCAAAAATCGTTTACCGGCAGATTGTTGTACTTTTGCTGGTTGCGCTACAGTGGTTTCACTAGGTATTATTTCACCGGGGTTATCTGCTTGTGTCATTGAGTTGCCTTAAGTTGATTGCTAATACAGGGGAATGCTTTGATGACGAATTATCGCCTTTGCTTAGAGGGATGAACAGTTTTATTTGTTTTATAGTTGCCATGAATACTTGCGCTGTTGAGTTCCTATATTTTTATTCGATCGGCCTCTCACATTGCGTTAGCTTTTTCAAGGACCTCTTTTTGTGCTTCAATAGCCCCTTTGATTACCTTGTCGAAAATCTCTTTTTTTTGTTCGGCAGAATATTTCGTCACAAAGTCAGAGAGTTTCGAACTCGCCCTTTTTTCACTTTCATTGGGATCAGACATAATAAACACCAAATTGAATACCTTAATCTGTTAAGGCTACCATCTCTTGTAATGCTTCGCGAGAAGTTTTTAGCCTTAGATAATCTGTCACGTTCTGCACATTTTCGTGATAAGACTGAATTGTGCCATCATTATTTTTGATAACTACATCCACCTTTATTCGATTGCCATATTCATGTTTAATCTGCGCTATCACCTGCTGAGCACCAAAAAACTGCTCGACAAAGGTTTCAGGTAGAATTCTCCGCCCCTCTAGCCGCGCCCTTGCTTGAACAAAACGCCAGGCCAATTCCGGCTCCTGATAGACAAATAAAATAAGTACACTTCTGTCTCTGTCCAATGAGCGTTTAATGTTTTTATTCGCCACTGGATAACTGGAAAAAGTGCCATCTAAGATAAAACTTTGACCATTTTTGAAAATGCAATCAAGCGTCCTTTCAACAATTAAACTGACTCCCTTTTGAAACAAATAAGAATTGGCACCGTTATAATCTTCAAATTCAACCCTAAGCTCATCCGGGTCAAGCCTAATCGTGTTTTCACCGAGCTGTTGAATAAATATTTTCGAAACTTCAGTCTTACCAGCCCCAGGCGAACCACTCATAAAAACAGAAACTGGTGTTTGCTCAGGCAAATAGTGTGTTTTGTCAGTTAAGCTTCGAGCAATCGCTGTACGGTTTGCTTTTGCAAAGGCTACAGACTTTTCAATGAGCCGCGCTTCTTGTTCAGTCATAATAATGCAATCCATATAATTGACGATGCATTCTTGAAGTTATCAGCTTAACTTACAATAAAAGATTCTCAAAGGTTAAAATACGAAATTATTTTGGAAACTTGAATGATGTGAAATTCTTAGTGTGCCGGAGCCAAATAAGGCGCAGTAAGGTCTATCCCATGTACTTTGATAAAAAGCTCACTATCACTTGTCTGCATTATTCGTTTCGCATGGCCATTTAAAAAGTTAACAACATCTTCGAACCGCATTTGTTTTCTAGTATTTGAATGTTTCCAGTATGATTTATCGCCATGGTAAGTCAGCAGCAAAAAACCTGTAGTGCAATCATCATGTCTTAGATATTGGCCGACCAACTGCGCTTCCAGTGCTTTTACCAATTGCAAAATAGTCCAGTTATCTGCTCGTTTAAGTTCAATCGCTGCCTTTTTTCTGCCTATAATCGTCAAAATTTGAATGTCTGGTTTTTTGCCATCGGCAACTTCACTTTCACGAGCCACCCGATAGGCTCCCCTCGACGATAAATCCAGCCTCATCGCAATTGTCGGTTGTAAAAGGGCTTCTTGTTTGGCCAGTAACAATAACGGCCTGTCAGAAAACTCACTGTGACGAATATAATGCTCAAGATCTGATAAGCGATTATCAAGCACCTTAAATAACGCTTTGCTATCTTGCGGTGGCAAAGCCAATAGTTTTTCAAACTGAATCAGTTGCTCCGGCTTTGGTGCTTCACGTTCTGCACGCTGGGCAAGCTCCCTACGCAAAGCCATAGTAAACCTTGTGGCAACTGAACTTACGCAAGGCATATCCAACAACAAGCGGAACTCTTCAAGTGCTTGTTGATTTGGCACTTTTAACAACTCATAAGTCAAGTTATCACGCCCCCTTTGGGCATGATCGCGCATGTTTGGACTATAAGTGCCATCACGGTGCTGGTCGTACTGTAATCTTATATGCTGATATGTGAGTCGGCAAAGCTTGCCCAAATATTCCGCCTTGGCTTCATCACTAATTTGTCGAAATAAGTATGAATAATCATCTTCAAAAAAATCCCCAATGAACATTTCAAGGTATTGTGTAGGGTCGGTCAATCCCTCGACATATTGAATCACAATTTTAAATGCTTGAATTGGCGTAAATACAAATGCGCCTTTTAACCATTGCATTGAATTATTTTCTGCTGAGGCGATTTGATATAGCTTCAAATATAAATCGCCAATATCACTATGTTCACGAACATCACTTATCGATTTATAAATCTCTATTATATTACCAATGATACTTGATGGAATACAACCAACAAAAGCAGCACTTTCACCTTGCAGATGTCGCAACCAGTTAAAAATTCTCGGTTCCAACAGCCTTTGCAAATTAGGCTTACTATAACGAATATTTTGTACATATAAGGTATCGCATTGTTCACTGCTGCACTGTTGAAAAAATAAATCCAATTCTCCGCCCAAAATCTCTGATACCAGTTGTGGAAAACATTTGGCCAAATCATCAATAAACGCTGGAAAGCCATTTGATTCTACAGTGGCGTAACGAATGGCTATTCGTGCCTCTTCATGCGATAACAACTCACACCAACCCTCAATATGTGAATCAAGGTAAACCCCATTTAATCCAAATTGATGGGCATAAATGACCCTATTTCGTT
This sequence comes from Phenylobacterium sp., assembly GCA_047617105.1. Taxonomy (GTDB): domain Bacteria; phylum Pseudomonadota; class Gammaproteobacteria; order Enterobacterales; family Alteromonadaceae; genus JABSOG01. The sequence goes on from JBLGCB010000048.1 coordinate 13,434, forward strand.
CAATCGGCTGTTTTTCGCTCCACAATGGCGGATCGTATTTTCGCCAGTGCAAACGATAGGCTTTTTCAAAAGCCACGAAGACATCTTCATTAAACATCCCAGCAAACAGAATTCGATTCCATGGCTCAGATACAGTGCTGCTATTGTAAAATCCAGTCAGTATCTGATCAAAATCATCAACTGCTTTGTCGATTGTTTCAGCTGCCAGAATGGCTGCCGGGTTACTGAGCAAAGTATCCCGCCACTTCAACCAACCTCCAATACGTTCACTTTCAGCTTGTTCTTCTTTTCGACGACGTTCAGTCCGCTTTTTATTATGCCTAATCATTGTTTCAGTTTCGACACGCGGCTTTGTCCAATCATGCCATTCCTCTTTCAAACCAATGTTGCTACTCACTTTCTTGGCTATAAGGTCAACTTGATGTTGTTCCAAAGACTCAACTTTATGCAATTGCCCGAGGTTTGATAATGCAATTTGTTTATTCTCTTCACTACTATTGGTGAGTGCCCCAATTAGCCATGGCACATCCTGAACTTCTAGCGGCTCTATTATGTTGCACCACGTCAGTTGGTATTGACGATCTCTGGGAATTTCGTCTCGCGAAGCCCTACTCACATGCGTTTTGGTCGCCCAAAACACTCTTTCTCTTAAATTAGCTGTTTTATTAACGGCTGTGATTAACTGATCAATATATTTGTCAACAAAGCTGTTGCTACCGCGAAAGCACCAAGCAATGGCTATTGCATTAACTAATTCATCTCCATGTTCAGTGGACTTTTCTAATTGCCGTAAGCAAAGTACACTCAAAACGGGTTCGATATGACTAAATTCGCCAACGATCACGCCATCATATTGTGTAATAGCGCTGTGATCGCAGACCAATACAGCAAATGCATTAACAAATGCTTGTCTTATACTGTCACTCATTTCGGCTGACTCAAAAGCATTGATCAGTCTCATAGTAATTGAGTCACTTGACCTCCTTCTACTCTCACGCTCATAAGCCTTAACAATGCTGGTAAGTTCATTGGCCGCAATATGGTGGGGCAACAGCTCACCAGCCATACTGCGCACCAGCTCATACGGCCAATCTTTCGGATGAACAAAAATGTCTTTAATTATTTGCGAAAGGTTTTGCCGGCATTCAAGTAAAGCCATCGCCCGAATAGCAGTAGCACGATGGTAAATCGAAAATGAAACGGTGCGAGCGGCTTGCTTGACGATGTCACTACAGCCAAAAATTGGGCCTTTCCAGATTAATCTCAATAAAAGCTGACGAAGGTCTGGACTCAAACGAGCACCGTCTGTGCCCCATAAAGCTTTTATGGTTGGTGCCAGTTCCTCACAAGCCAGTCGTGAGAGTTGGTTGTGATCAATCGATATGCCCCTTTCGTTACCACGGCCATAAAGTTTTGCAAACGCATTGAGCAAACTTATCCGCATATCTGGAAACAAAGCACCAGGATCGCCTGCTTGCAAAAGCACTTCTGGTTCTCTTCTTAATAGTTCTTGAAAAACATTATCATCCCAAATCGCAAGCCATGCTGCAACGGGGGCCATAAAAGGGATAACCAATTTTTGGCCAAACAACTCACTAAACAACAAGTCAAACAATTGGTTAATGGACATACCATCTTGGGTTAATTTATTGAGCTGTTTTGCTGCCAAGTATTCCTGCACAATACGGTGGTGAAACTTAACCCGGCCAAAAGTAGCGGGATCGAAGATAGCACGGCTTAACAATGCTCGTATTTTTTGATCATCCCAGTCATATAGTATTTGCTTTGGATTAATGAGGCTCTCATTCAACTCACACTGGACAAGCTCTCCCAAAGTGGCAATTGAACGAGTACGACCCAAAACGGACGCCAAAGCAAGTCGCATAACACCAGAGTGAACCTCAGAATGGCTGAGGATTAAACGTTTGTCAGAACCTTGATTGGTTTCCTCAAGTTTGGTTGTGACGAGCAAGCCTAATTGTTCTTCCAGGGTGCCAAAACAGTTATTTTTCTGCCAGATTTGAATAAGAAACGTCAAATCCAGTGGGCGACTGGCTAGCTCATCCAATTCCAACCGACCAAGTTCTTCAATGAACTTATCTGTATCGACTACTCCTTTGTGTTGGGCAAAGATCCTCATACGATAGCTATCCAGAGGGGATAATCGCACAACCTTTACTCTATCTTTGTGCTCGTCATTGTGTTCAGTATCTGGATTTTCTGACGACTCATCATTTCGGTTATTGACATAAGGAGATTGGTTTTTTATCAAGCTAATGAATAACGATTCACCAGATTCACTTTGGATAGAAGGTTGAATTGCAGGAGGTTTTATAACAGGAAGAACTTGAGACAGGGTTGACAAGTCAGCCAAAGGAGTCCAATCACTGGGCCTGCATGACAACACTAAATTGACGCGGCACAGTTGCTGCCTTACCGCATTGGCAAAAAAACGCAATGCATGGTCAATTTTTCCTTTTCTAAGCTTTAGCTCATCAATGGCATCGAGAAAAAACCAAGCCGGTGTTTCATTTTCGCTTTGCCAACGGCGAAATCGTTCACTTTCACTGTACGACATTAAAGAGGTTATATCCGCCGATTCAATGGCTTCTAGCGGCAGGAAAAACGCATGTTGCTGCATTGAGCAAAGCTTTTTTACTTGTGCTTGCATTTCAAGCGTTTTACCAGACCCTGCTTCACCGAGCAAAACCACGCGAGGATGTGTTAACAGCCACGACCAGTTATGCTCATAAAGCTGATATTTGTCATCATAGTGATACGATTCACCAACACTACTGAGGTCTTGTTTATATTCCTGAAAAAGTCGGTCTAGCGCTATATGTATCAATTGAGGCCTGCCATTTTCACTTTAGTTTTAGTTTCAATATGATTATTATTTTGTTTCTGAATCTTGATTCGAAATACGGGGTAAACAATGCCATAATCCCATGATAACTGCACGCAGGTATTGATACATATTGAGATGCGGACGCTTTTATTTAAGAGCACTGTTGACTGCTGGTTGGGTATACCTGCGTCGTGCCCCTGTCGGCACCGAAACGTCGGACCGTCGCCTCCACTTCAAGGGGACTGAACGCTCCAGGTATTCGCCTTCCGTCCCCTTTCACCCTGCTCGCAGGTATTGATACATCCATGTATCAAAAAAGCCGCTAAACAGCGGCTTTTTAATAATATCAGCTTATCAAGTCAATCAAGCCTATCTCGCCTGCTCAATATAGCGGTCAATCAAGCGCTCCAATACATCCAACGGCACTGCACCATTTTTTAACACCGCATCATGAAACGCTTTTAAATCAAATCGGTCACCCAAAGCCGTTTTAGCCTTTTGACGTAACTCCAGAATCTTCATCATGCCCATTTTGTATGATGTCGCTTGACCTGGCAAAACAATGTAACGCTCAATTTCAGAGGTGACGTCCGATTCAGCCATACCAGTGTTTTTCAGCATATAATCAATCGCTTGCTCGCGAGTCCAGCGTTTATAATGAATTCCAGTATCGACCACCAAACGCACGGCACGGAATAACTCAGCTTGCAGACGACCGGCGTTATCATAAGGGTCTTTATGAAAACCCAACTCCCACGCCAGTTGCTCTGAATATAACGCCCAACCTTCGGTGTAAGCAGTAAACGGTGACATGGTTCTAAATATGGGCAGCCCTTCCAGTTCCATCGCTATCGCAATTTGAAAATGGTGACCGGGAATACCTTCGTGGTAAGCCAGTGTTTTCATGCTATAGGTCGGCGTCGCATTGATGTCATAAAGGTTGGCAAAGAACATGCCCGGACGACTGCCATCGATTGAAGGTTGCTGGTAATAAGCCCCCGGGGCCGTGGCTTCTTTAAATTCAGGAATACGACGCACTTTCATGCCCGCTTTGGGTCGAATATTAAAGGCATCATCTAATCCGGCATTAATCTCATCAAGAATAAGCTGATAGTCGGTGAGGATTTTTTCACGGCCTTCGTCGGTATCAGGATAGTAAAACTTTGCATCTTCCCTTAACACATCAATCGCCGCGGTAAATCCCTGGCTAGTCTCAATACCCTCACCCTGAAGAATACTGAGAATTTGAGCTTGAATTCGCTCGACTTCACTGAGACCAATATTGTGAATTTTTTGCGCACTATAATCGGTGGTGGTGAAAAAACGCAGCGCCAATTTATACGCTTTGTCGCCATCGGGTAAATGCCAAAAACCATCGTCAGTGGTGGCTTTAACCGACAACGCGGTAAAATAATCAATCAACAATTGGTAAGCCGGATGAACGGTCTGTTTAATCTCAGTTTCTGTTTGAGCCAAAATATCACTCTGTTGTCCGGCAGAAATGTCCTCAGACTGCTCCAATTTGGTTTTAAGTGAAGTATAAAGAATGTTTTCTTGCGCCGGTTGGGCGACGAACTCAGTCATTTCTTTGAGCACCCGATCAATCACAAACCGTGGCGGGATAATGCCTTTGTGTTCGCGAATTTTCAGCCCTTCGAGGTTCTGAGAGAATTTGGTTTTCACTTTAGATAATCGCGAAATATAATGTTCGGCATCTTCCATGGTTTCAACCTGATGGGACGCATCCATAAAGCTAGGGAAGCCATTTTGGATACCAAATAATTGGTTAACCGGATAGTTATAATGACGAAACGCTTCAAAATCCGTGCCGAAATCAAGCAAGTACATGGCGATATCTTTAGACAACTTTTGACTCTCATCAAGGCCATCATCGTCATAGCTTAATAAGTTTTCTCGTATTTCTTTAACCTTAGCAAAAAGCGCATCAGCTTTTTCTGGCCTATCATCGTTTAGTTCAGCATTGTGGCCCTTAACGCCGATGGCTTCCATAAAACCCAGCGTTGTCAGCAATTCTGGACTGTCAAAAGCCATCTTGACCATCTCGCGATCAAACAATGCACGTAACATAAAAGGTTTATCGGCATACCATTCATGAGTACCAAATGAACCAGCCACAACAATCACTGCCAGCAATAACATGCCAAGCCGTTTAAAAATCTTTTTAATCATACATACCTTCTTTCACGTCACGCTAAAAAGAAAAAGGTTGTTCGTTAGAACAACCTTTTTTCGCTGGTGTAAATTATCATGGGCTTGGCCATCGACCAAAGTTTATTTTGTAACATTTATTTTACAATCTACGGCACAAATAACAAGGTTTCGCCATCGCTGGTGGCTATCACACTGTCAAATTTGAGTCCCAGCTTCTCTAGAATTTTAATCGACGCTTTATTATCAGCAGAGGTAATGCCAACAATACGTTTTATCCCCAGTTGATTGGCGCCGTATGCCATCACCGCTTTGGCTGATTCAGAAGCATAACCTAGGCCTGCAAACTCGGTCAAAAAAGCGTAACCGACATCTGGGCAATCCAAGGTATCACGTTTAACAATACCACAAACGCCAACCGGTTCACCGCTGCTTTTCACCGTGACCAAATACATGCCAAAACCATTGGTCTGATAACTTTTGCTGTATTTTTCAGCAATATGCGCTTCGACTTCTTTGATAGTCGTAACACCTTCATCTCTGATGTTTTGAATAAATCCCGGATCATTCAATAACTTGAGAATAAACGGCGCATCACTGGTTTGGGTTTCAGACAAGCTCAGTCGCTCAGTTTCAACAATCATAATGGCTCCTTCATAGGGCTTATTGGCCCCAGTTTTCTATTTGCTGGACGAATTCAGCCAAAAACATATTGGTCTGATGTGCATCCAGCGCCCGGTGGTCAATGCTCAACGACACATAACACATAGGTTTAATCACCATGGTATCAACACCTGCCACTTCTTCAACCACCACCCGTTTTTCCAGCTTACCAATGCCCAGAATAGCGACTTCAGGTTGGTTGATGATAATCGGTGCGGCAAATAAGCTGCCGCTAACACCATGATTCGAAATGGTAAATGTGCCATTTTTCATATCTGACGGTTTGAGTTTACCATCACGGGCTTTTACGGTCTGCACATTTAATGCGTTGGCCACTTCAAATAAGTTCATTTCCTGCACCTGCTGAACCACAGGTACGACTAAGCCAGCATCGCCTAACGCAGTGCCAACACCGATATTGATATCATCAAATAGTTCCAGGGAATTTTCATGGAAACGGGCATTCACCTGCGGTACTTTTTGCGCCGCTTTGACAATCGCCGCCAAAAAATAGGCGGTAAAGGTCAGTTTAACCCCCAATTCAGCATATTCTTTTTTATGCCAACGACGATGTTCGATGATATTGCTCATATTCATTTCAAACACGCTGGTAACATGAGGTGAGGTACGCAACAAGCTATCAACCATATGATTGGCAATCGCTCTGCGCATATTGGTATGGGGCACCATAGTGCCCTGCAATGGCCGCGCTTGGCGTACAACTGCTGATAATGGCCCCTGCGCCACATTTACTGGCTGAGGTGTCGGCTGAGCTGCTGGCTGTTGTACAGGTTGAAGTGCGGGTTGAGGGCTAGCTTGGGGTGCCGTTGTAGCAGTTGGCACCCGACGAGGTCGAGGGTTGGCCAGATAAGCACGAACATCGTTACGAGTCACTCGGCCTCTTTTACCTGTGCCATTGATCAAATCCAAGTTCAGTTCATGTTGTGCCAATAAACGTCGTACCGCCGGACCAATCAAATCGCGAGCACTTTCATCCACTCGCCTTTCACCCGATGTTTGAGTGGTCTGGACGCTTGGCGCATTTTGACCAGCAACATCAGCATCGGTCATTGCGGGTATTGTGGGTGTAGTAGTAGGTGTAGTATTAACCGAGGTTAAACGACCCAAAACCGTGTCGACTGCCACTTTTTCACCTTCAATGGCGATGGTTTCTTGTAATATGCCATCGGCAATCGCGCAAACTTCCATCGACACTTTATCGGTTTCCAATTCAATGATCGGATCACCTTCTTTAACCGCAGTACCAATGGCCACTAACCACTTTGACAAAGTGGCCGACGTGCCTTCAAGTTGATCAGCAGGCAAGATAATATCAATTAATACACTCATGTGATTGCTCCGGTTATATTTCAATCAAGTCAATCATCGCCGCTTTGATCCGCGCCTGAGTCGGCACAGCAGCGTTCATCAAATGAATATTATGCGGGTTCGGGGTATCTGGCATGGTCAAACGTTCAATCGGTGCATCCAAATCAAAAAAGGCTTCTTTGGCTAACTCAGCAGCGATTTCTGCGCCAAAACCAGCGGTTTTGTTGTCTTCATGCACAATTAGGCAACGTCCGGTCTTTTTCACCGATGCCAATATCGCCGTTTTATCCCACGGTACCAGGGTTCGCAAATCGATGACTTCAACTCCTGAACAGCTGGTTAGGTCACCTAAATGTGCACCCGCCTCAGCGAGTTCATTGGCCGCACCTTCACAACGCTCAACCATAGCACCCCAGCACACCACGGTGATCTTATCGCCTTCAAGCAGGGTGTTGGCCTTGCCAAAAGGAATAACAAAATCATCACCCGGATAAGGGCGACGGGCCCAGCGATTGTCGAGCAAAAAACGGTGTTCAAAGAAGATGGTCGGGTTATTATCTCGCAACGCGAAACGTAACAACCCTGCCGCATCCTCGGCATTAGAAGGCATAACCACTTGCCAACCCGTCTTATGCGCCCATTCGACTTCGTCTGACATTGAATGCCATGGATCACCTCGTCCGGCAAAGCCACCAGGAATACGAACCACCATCGGTGCTGCAAACTGATTGTTGGTGCGCCAGCGCATAATCCCGGTATCAGACAATTGTTCTGCGGCCGGTTCAGCATATTTTCTGAACTGAATCTCTGGTACTGGCATCAATCCCGCCAGCGCCATACCCACCGAACGACCAATAATCCCTTCTTCTGACAGACTGGTATCAAATACCCGCAAGTCACCAAATTTTTCATTAAGGCCCAATGTGGCCCCATGCACGCCGCCTTTAGGACCGACATCTTCACCAAAAACCAACACCTTAGGATTGGTCTCTAATTCATGATCCAACACTTTGCGAATGGCGGTTTGCATATTCAACCGCGCACCTTGTGGTTTGGCGGTTTCACTAACTGCCGGAAACTGATGATTATCGGCGTATAAACCGCCCCGTAGCTGGCGCTCAGGTTCACCCTGTTGATCTGTTTCAGCAAACACATAACGGGTCAGTTTGTCGATATCTGGTTCAGGGCGTTGTTTGGCCTGTTCTACTGAGGTACGAATTTCAGCAGTCGCTTCAATTTCAATCTGTTGCCATTGCTCATCACTGATAATACCTTTAGCCGCCAGATGGGCTTTGAGTTTTGGTAAGGGATCATTGGCTTGTTCAGCAGCAACCATCTCTTGAGGTTTATAAGTCTGAGTATCTTGGAAAGTATGGCCACATAAACGCGGCACTTTTAAGCGTAATAAACAGGTGCCAGCACCTGAACGCACATAATCTACCGCTTCTTTGATTAAACGAGGGGTTTCAACCGGGTCGGTGCCATCACCACAGATAATTTTAAGATTTTTGTAAGCCGCCAAATTCGCGACTTGGTCGCCGCCAGGGGTTTGCACTTCCTGTGGCACTGAAATGCCATAACCGTTGTCTTCAATATAAAATAAATGGGGCAAATCATTAGTGGTAGAGATATTTAATGAGGCCCAAAAACCACTGGTCGACATCGACGAGTCACCACCCATAGACAATCCCAGCGCACCGCGATAACTTTCATCTTTAAGCTCATCACGGTAATAAACAATAGATTGTGCCCAACCAGCAATCGGAGAATATTGCGCACCAACACCACCACACATCGGAAATAACATCGCCCCTTTACGCTCAACATTAGGATAGTTACACACCACGCCGATATCACGACCGTCGCTGTAACCACCAGATTTGGCCATGGGTGACGCCACGGCGTCTTCCATATCAAGACCTAAAGAAAGCACAAATGGCCGCGAACGATAATAACCTGTCGCACCATCATGAGGATGGGTCATCAGTGAACCCAACAGAATCTGCGCCAAATCATGACCACGGGCCGAGAACTGATTGAATACCAACTTCGCAGGCACCAGCTCTTGCTCTTCAATATCGTCCATTGCCCGACTCAGCAGTAACAGGTGGCTGATACGTTTCCAGTCAAAGTCGCTTTGACTATCATCTTGATTGTCTTGCTGTTGTGGTTGCATCTGATCTTCCTCCAGGTCAAGTTTTCTGGTTAATATTTGGCTGCGATTATCAAAGTTAATGTCGGCGTTCATACTGATATCCTCAAAATACTATAGGTTGAGTTTACAATTAATTAGTTGCAGTTGCAACTAACTGCCTAACCTGAGTTCGGTTTAAGATAGGTCTATCATCTTAAACCCAATGTAAAGTTTTAAATTCAAGGACAGCGCTGGACGGCCTATTGTTAACCCTTTATTTTTGCGCTGGAAATGTTTTGCTGTTAATGTTGATCGTCATTCCATTCACCAATAAAGTAGGGTTATTTCCATTGAACAACCGATTTTCTTTATTTTTCGGAACCTTGTTGGCCGCTTCAGTAGGGCTGAATATTTATTTGTACGCCCAACTGGCTTTAACAGGCGTGCTTGATGTGCACCAATCAGCCAACCGACCCGCTCGGCCACTGGCCCAGGTCGCTACCGGAACCGTCAGTGAAAATACCACGGCGACCACCTCAGCATCAGCAAGCAAACCCAACCAAATCCAGCTCACCACCCAATTCACTGTAAAACAGGCTGAGCGTTTTTTTAGTGCGTTGCAGTTTAATGAAGCGGTGGCTTTATATGAAGAGTTGATATTGTTGGATGAGCAAGCGGCCATTGAACTGAAAAGACGTTGGTATGAACAGCTCAAAGGCTGGCTGAGCAACCAGGATTATCCGCCAATTGAAGCCTTTAACCAGGCTTTTTTATCCCGTTTTCCTTATGATTTAACGTTTTTAGCGCTTAAAGCGGATGCCTTGGCAGCAACCGACCAGGTCGCAGAGGCGATTGAACTATATTTCTTAATGATTTCTTATACTTTTGAGACTCGCCAAGAAGAATATTTCTCAGCCCGCATTCGCCACCTAGCCACTGAGCAATTAACCCAATTGAAACAAAGTCAGCAATGGCAGGCGATGATTGATTTCAGTGGACAACTGTTGCAACAAGAATCGAGTTATCCGCCCTATATTCTGGCTCAGGCCGAGGCGTATATAAAGGTTGAAGATTTCGACAGTGCTGAGCCGATGTTAACCGCGCTGCTCGACAACAAGTTTTATCGTGACCAAACGCAAAGTTTGCTTGATGACATTCGCAATGAAACGTTGCAACAAACAGCGATACAATTACAACCATTGGGTGAGCATTATATTGTTGACGGCTTTATCAACCAGTCGAGTAATATTCGCTTAATGATTGATACTGGCGCATCGTTGTCGGTATTAACCCGTGCACGCTTTGACGAACTCGAAAGCTGGACCAACCCGCTGTATATGGGTGAGACCTTACTCAATACCGCGGGTGGCCAGATCAACGCGCCCATTTATCAGTTTGAACGTTTTCAGATTGGCTATTTTTATGTCGACAATATCAGCTTTGTGATCTTAGACCTAGAGGACATGGTGCATTACCATGGCCTGTTGGGGATGAATTTTTTAAAGCAGTTTAAGTTTCAGATTGATCAAGAACGTAAGCTGTTGATTTTATCGCCTTAGTTGCCCTTACGTTGCATCACCGCCTGTTTGATATTACCCAGCAAATGCTTCGACAAGTCGCCCAACCGCTTTTGCTTATCAGGCAAGGCGGGCACCGGACGACACAACTGCATCACTTTAAAGCCCAATCGTCCAGTCAACAAGCCCGCCCCCAAACCTTGGGCCGCTCTGGCGGATAGTTTGCCAGCCAACTCTAGACTCAACGCTGCTGCACCAACATCGGCGATAAGCTCAGTGACCCCGGCATAAATCACATTTCTTAATACCGTTTTGATCAGCTTAATCCGGCTCCAGTAACCTAGGGTGACGCCGTATAAACCACAAATTTGTTCAATCATCTTAATGCTGCGCCACATCACCAACGCCATATCCATCACCGCCAGCGGGCTGATGGCCACCATTAATGAGGTTTCTGAGGCATAACGACTGATCACTTTAAGCGCTTGTTCATCCACCGTATTGAGCACGGTTTGAGAATACAAATCCAACACATCTTTGTCAGTAAAAGTATCTTTAAGCGCGCCTTGCCATTGCGCCACCGCTTGTTGGGTTTGTGGGTTGTCTGGCAGTTCTTTGTTGATTTGTCGGCACAATAACAGTGCTTCACCAATTTGCTCGCCCTTATCCATTCTTTGCGAATCATTGTGCCAACGCTGTAATCGTTTCAAGCGCTTTAAATGACGATATTCAGCAAAACTGAATTTGGCACCCAGTGCCACAATCAAAGCAAATGCACCACTATAAAGCGATGCCATCAACGGCTGAGTGCGCCACAGCTCTGCAAAAAATGACAAGGTTTCAATGCCCAAAATCACCGTGACCAAAGCCGCCAACACTTTGGCCGTCACCGACCATTTACGCTTGGTCGGTTTCAGTGCTTTTTCGACACTGTCGCTATTGGCACCATCTGTGGTTAAATCGAGCTGCTCAACCATGTCTACTTCACATTGCATCGGCTCATCTTCGCCAAATACCTTTCGGTCTTGCAACGCATCAAAATGGGCCTGCTGTAAATGTTGAATACCTTCTGGCACCACGTCTTCACAAACGGGTGCTTGTTCTTCATCAAAGACGATTTGTGGTTTTATCGGGGTTGTAGGTGTTGTGGCTTCTTTTTCAGTCATATTATTCCCTTACCTTAACTTGTCACCCAATAAATACTCAATCACATGGTCCATACGAATATGTTCCAACACCTTGCTGTCTTGATCGGGGTTTTTAGCGGGTTCAAACGAAACAAAATTGAATTGATTATCCAACCAATAGGCACTTTTGGGGATTTCTCTTGGGATCTCCCCGGGAAACAAGGTGACCTTTTTACGCTCATTTTCAGTGAAGGTAGTGCCTTTAATGCAGGGGAAAGTTTCACCCTCATGCTCGATAAAGCCATTTTCGGTCGCTTTAATCGATGACATCGACATGGTTTCGACCTCAATACCTTCAAATTGAATGTCTTTTCGCGACTGTTCGACCAATTTATTCAGTAACAAGGTGAGGTTTTTATGTTGCTCAGTAGTGATATGATCGGCTTTACTGGCGGCAAATAGCAGTTTGTCGATTTGCGGCGAAAACAAACGGTGCAACAGGTCGTTTTTGCCATAATGATAACTTTGTAAAATCAACGCCAGTGAACGTTGTAACTCAGCAAAACTCTCAGAGCCAGCATTCAGCGGCGCAAGACAATCCACCAACACTATTTGGCGATCGAAATGTTTGAAGTGATCGTTGTAAAATGCTTTCACCACATGATTTTTATATTCATCAAACCGATTCACCAACGCCGCTAGATTAGTGCCGGGTTCTAGGTTCTCCCAATCAATGCCCTTTAAGTCTTTAAAGGCTGGAATAAACTGCAAAATGGGCGCACCTTCGAGTTCTCCGGGTAAAATAAATCGTCCCGGCTGTAATAAACTCAAGCCCATTTCATTTTTGAATTTTAGCAATAAGGCACTATATTGCCGAGATAACGATTCGAGTAACGGTTCATCCACCGGAGCCTGTAAATCCAGCTGATTAACCCTTTCTATAAACGCCTGTGCGGTAGACTTGCGCGGCTCCCGTTGAAACAGGTCGGCCATCAAACCACTCCATTTGGCAAAATCCATTGATAACATCGGCAAATCCATCAGCCATTCGCCGGGATAATCAATAATATCGACATACAAGGTATTATATTCGCTCAACTGACTCAGCAAACCTTCTTCGGGTCGATAACGAATCGCCAGCCTTAATTCGCTGATGCTGCGGGTAGACTCGGGCCAAGTGGGTTCATCGCCAAATAAACTATCCAAGGCTTCCTGAAAGCCAAAAGAAGGGATATGTAAGCTGGTTTGGGGGATTTTTTTCGCGCCGATAAAGCGACTTTGTGAGATGGATTCGACAAACGGCAAATTGCTGCCATTCGATTGTTCGCATAGTTGATAAACCAATGAGGTAATAAAAGCCGACTTGCCACTACGGCTCAGGCCAGTCACCGCCAGTTTGATATGACGGTTGAGGGTTTTTTTAAGCAGTTTATCTGCTTGAGATTTAACCTGATCTTTAAGTTGATCGAAATTAACTGAATCAAAATACTTTAGCATAAACAGCCCTGTAAACGAAAGGCCAGCTAATAATGCTGGCCTTTTTCATCGATGATAGTCTATAACTTATTGATTTCACGGGCCACGGTGAATTCTGTTGAAGTCACATAGGTTTCGAGGTTTTGTAAAC
>JBLGCB010000049.1:0-26785 GCA_047617105.1 Phenylobacterium sp.
CCAGCTATGCAAAAAAAACTCAATCTAGACAAAGCTAAACACGCCATCACCGCAGCCGGGCTGACACAAAGTGCCATTGCCCGGCATCTTGACGTTTCTAAGGAAGCCGTTTCTCAATGGCTCAATGAAAAATCTTTCCCTCGTCCAAACAAGCTTTTACAACTGGGTAAACTCTTAGGATTAGGCTTTGACGAGCTGGTGATTAAAGATGATCCATATGCGCCGCAAATAGCCTTCAGAAAAACCAAGGGCACAACCACAACAGATCGCCACATCGAAAAAGCCCAAGAAACTGGACGGTTTTTACGTCATTTGGTACCTTACCTGCCTTTTGATACCCTTGAAATGCCCCCTATATTGAAAGCGCCTCAACATAACTATGAATATCTAAACAAGGTAGCCAGTAAAGTTCGGCGAGACATTAATGCAAGTGAAACCCAAACTGTTGATTTTATCCATTTGATTCGCCGTTTCAGCGAACTGCAAGCTGTGATTGTCCCTGTGCTTTGGGGCAGCAAAAACCGCCACGAAAATGCCATCCATATCTATTTACCAGACTCACAATCTACCTGGGTTTACCTTAACTTGGATGTTAATATTCACGATTTTAAGTTTTGGATGGCACATGAATTAGGCCATTGTTTATCCCCTTCACTTTCTGGTGAAAATGCAGAAAACTTTGCCGATGATTTTGCTGGGGCATTACTTTTTCCAACCCAATTAGCCGAGCAAGCGTATAGCAATACCTATGCAAAAAAAACCAATGCTGCAAAAATTGAACACCTCTTAGCAATAGCCGAAAAAGAAGTTATTTCTCCTTATACCGTTATCGCTCAAATAAATAAATGTGCTGTTCATTCAGAAAAACAGCAAATAAACCTTACTGGTGACTTTGACGATGCGGTGGCTGAATTCAACACGATATATAGCAATCTGAGTACCTCTATATTAGGCGATCTCAATGAGCTTGATGCTAGAAAGTTTGTGCAAAAAACAAAATCTAGTTTCGAAACCCCATTCTTTGATTTACTCAGGCAGTATCTCAAAGACAGCAATAAAGGTTCAGGTTATGTGCAAAGTGTGACTGATATGTCTTTATTGGATGCACGTAGTATTTATTCAGAGCTGACTTAATGCCTCAATCGAAATTGTCGATTACTGGCGAGCGATTGATGATTGTCCAGCCAATCTTCATAAAGATTTAAAACGTTTCTTTGCCAACCTATATGACTGAGCAATTGACATCATAATATTTTTTCAAAAAAATTTTATTTTAGAAAGTCTATCCAAAAAATCCCTTTTTCAGTTTATTTCCTTGCATTTCCACAAACCCTAAACTAGCCTTATCTCAGGCCTTTAGTCCAGGTACACGATGTTTTTTTACCAAACACTAACGACACCAATGCGAATATAAACCCTAATATCATCACTAATATCAACAAACCAAGGGAAATAAAAACAAGATGCAAAATAATCAAAGTCGCGCCGATTTTTTCGCGCAAAACCCGCTGGCCAGCGCCATGGCAGCGCTAAATGACGCCACCAATCAACAGAAACAAACCACCCGTGGTGCCACCAAGATCACTGAAAACCAATTTGCCGGTAAAGACATTGTTATTATCGGCTCCGGCGTGGGCGGTTTAACCACCGCTTATGAATTGCTGGCACAAAAATCTGGCGCACAAGTCACCGTTCTCGAAGCACAAAACCGTACTGGTGGTCGCTGCCTTAGCCTACGCACAGGTGATACCTTAACAGAAGATAAAAATAGCGATCTGTTTGGCGCCGAGCCAGGTGAAACTCAAGTAGTGCGATTTAAGCGCCCTCAGGGTGACAACCAGCCTTATCTCAATGCGGGCCCCGGCCGCATTCCTAGTAGCCACAAACGTCTGTTGTCTTATTTAAAGAAATTCTCGGTCGATGTTCAGGTCTATGTGATGAACAGCGAATCGAATCTGGTGCAAATCAAAGATGGGCCAGCGGGAGAGAATCCGGTGACTTATCGCCACTTGGATCACAATACTCGCGGCTGGCTGGCACAGATGGTGTATGAAAATGCCGCAGAGTTACTAAAAACCACAGAATGTGGCGTTTGCGAAACTGACATCGAACAACGCGCCCTAGAGTTGCAAGACTTGATGATTTCATTCGGTGAACTGGTGCCGCGTGGAGACAATAAAGGTCAATATCAAGTCACTGCGGGTGAAGATGGTTTAGAAAATGGCTTGGCCAGAGCTGGTTACACCCGATTACCCGGCGTCGATGCCGGTGTTGCAGCCGAAGCATTCGACTTTGATACCCTACTCAAATCAAAATTCTGGGCCAAAACCAATTTTTATCAACCAGTTGACTTTCTCTGGCAACCAACGTTATTTCAGCCTGTTGGCGGCATGGACCAAGTGCAACATGCCTTTGCCCAACAAGTAGCTTCACTCGGCGGTACCATCCATCTCAGCAGTCCGGTGAAAACCATCGATTGGGACCAAAGCAAACAAAAATATATCATTTCAGTCAGTCAGGTTGGCACTGAACAATGTGTGATTTATGAAGCAGATTACGTCTTTAGCAATGTTGCGATGCCGTTTCTCAGCAAAATGCTCAGTGATAACTTGCAAGGACCAACTTGCGGGCAAGGCCTTGATGATGAGTTTAAATCCGCTTTATGCGCGGTATATCGCGGCCAGTTTGAACCAACAACCGTGCCTGGTTTCATACCACCCACCGATGGTTACGTGGCCAAATTCCTCGCCTGCACCACCAAAGTCGGTTGGCAGGCAGACCGCTACTTATGGCAAGGCAGTAAAATGTGCCAGCATCATCACGTCGATACCAATGAACATGTCTACGGTGTCAAAACCTCTGAGGTGGGTGTCGTGCCTATCTTTGGCGGCATTTCATGGACTGATAGTGATATTAAACAGATTTGGTATCCTTCCAACGACTATCAAGATGAAAAAGGCATTTTAACCGGTGCTTACAACTTCCAAGAAGTCGCATTTGAGTGGGGCAATACCCCGATTGAACAGCGATTGCAAAACGCCAAAACAGATGCAACACGGTTTGGCGCAGAGTTTGGTCAAGGACTACAAGACGGTGTCGCCATCGCTTGGCAAAATATGCCTTATATCAAAGGTGGCTGGGCGCAATGGCACGCTGTGGGCGAAAATGCGGTCGACGAATTCAATATCATTATGCAAGGCAGCGGTATTTATGATGCCAGTGGTAAACTCAGTGACCCGAGCTTCTTTATTGTCGGTGACCAAATTTCATCGTTGCCGGGCTGGCAAGAAGGTGCAATTGCCGCGGCACTGAATGCGCTTTGTCGACTTGCCCGACCAGATTTACATATCCCTTATTTGGCTTGTCTGGCAGATACCCGCTTGATGGTCGAAGGTATTTAAAAGTAACTTTAATTATTGGCAGGGCGGCATAATGTCGCTCCTGCTGTATTTTTGTACCCCATGCTTATATAATTCCCGTACCTTGCGTACCCACATCACCCCAAAATCGCTAACTAGCTGAAAAAAAGCCATTTACCCCGCATAAAACAACCAATTAGTTCCCTCTTAGGTTTAGACAAAGCCAAATTCGTCGACTAAGCTTAATTGTTACCATAGCTTGACCATGGATTTAAACAACAATTTGCATTAAATAAGGAAAGAAAGCTAAAGACCAGGGCCATCGCCGTACAATGACTCCGTGGCCTATATTAGAAATATTATTTAATTAGGAAGTATTATGTTGCCAATTCTTAAAACCCCCAGTCACAAAGCCGTCCTCTCGGGCGCATTGTTTTCGATGATGTTAATCCCTCAAGCAGGGATTGCCGCCAGTAATCAAGCCACCACCAGCAATACCATCGCGATATCTGCTGATAATACGCTAGTTTGGTCGGTTAACACCGATGCCGACAGCGTATCGGTGGTCCGTACCGATAGAAACTCACTGGTCGCCACCATTGATGTTGGAGATGTGCCCAAAAGCATTGCTCTTTCGCCCAATAACAAATATGCCTATGTCACCAATGCAGCGGATAATACCGTCACGGTGATAAAGATTCAAAACAGTAAACCCGGTAAATTTAAAGCCAAAGTCGATAACACCGCTGGATACAAAGGTGCGATTACCACAGGTTCAGAGCCCAGTAACGTGGTGTTTTCACCCGATGGCAAGCGTGTTTTTGTTGCCAACGGTGGTCAAGATACCATCACGGTCATTAACGCCAAAAATCGTAAAATCATCGGCAGTGTCGACCTGCAAAACAGCCTATGTAATGTCGGCGATACCCGCCGTCATTTTCAGCCCCGTGGTCTGGCAGTAACCAAAGATAACAAACATTTATATGTCGGCCGCTTTATCTCTTTTACCCATGAAACCGGGGTGCAAAAAGATGATTTTGGTAAAAAAGGGGTGGTTTGTCGCCTAGATATCAATACTTCGTCAAAAAACATCAGCAGTTATACACCCGCCAAAGCCATTCAACTGGCACCCACTGACAGCGGTTTTAAAGACACCAAAGGGCTTACAGTCACCGCTTTTCCCAACCAATTACAAAGCATAGTGATCAGAGACGGCCATATCTACCTGCCAAATATCAGCGCATCACCAACGGGTCCACAGGGGGTTGATGGTAATACTCAAGCTTATGTCAACCGCATTGATGGTGTCGGTAGCAACGAAACCGATGCTGGCAGTATCAATCTACACTCGGGTGGCATAGACCCAGAGCCAGGTAAAGAAGAACTCTATTTTGCCAACCCTTGGGGCGTGGTATTTACCACCAATTCAGGTTCGGGTTCGGCTTATGTACTCTCTGCTGGCAGTGATATGCTGGTCAAACTTAAGGTTAACGGTAGTGGTGTATTAAGCTTCACTGGAGATTCTGATACAACCCGTTATATCGATTTAAATGATCCGGACGACGCCGCCACTAGCGGGGCGAACGCAGGTAAAAACCCCCTCGGCGTGGTGATTAACAGTGCAGGTACCAAGGCTTATACCAATAACTTTATTTCACGTAATCTATCAGTGGTGGACTTAACCACTGATAAAGTGATTAAAGTGGTCAAAACCCATGACTTACCCACCCCCGGTTCACAAGATGAAATCAACCTTGTGGGTGCTGAAATGTTCTACTCCTCACGCGGTAACTTTATTAAACCCGCTGGTGCCAAAGGTTCAAGTCGTAATCGTTTATCGAAAAAAGCACGTCAAAACTGTGCCAGTTGCCATGCCGAAGGTATTACTGATGGCGTGATCTGGCAGTTTGCTTCGGGTCCTCGTAAAACGTTGACCATCACCGGGGTATGGAACCCCAAAGATATCACTGATATGAAAATCGTTAATGCCTCTGCTGTATTTGATGAGATTGAAGATGCCGACTTTAATACTCGCTTGGTGTCAGGGCCTGGTTTCCTTAACCCATTGGGACCTTGTGACGGCGAATTACCCTCCAATGGGGTCAAAACCAGCCGTAATCATCCTGATGTCGGTTTGATCCTCGGCAAAGAAGGTGACTTCGAAAAAGGCCCTTGTGTGATGAATCAGTTTGCCAAACCCAATGGTCATGACCGTCCTCAACCACTGCTACAATTGCCAGGCAGTCATGTTCGGGTTAGAGTACATAATGCGCTCATTGACTATCAAACCAGAGCCATCAGAACCCCTAACCGTGCAATGACGGCCACTGAATTACAACTAGCTGGTGCGCCCACAACTGGTGGTGTCAGCGCAGCAGACATCGCCGCTGGCGAGGTACTGTTTGTCTCTGCGGGTTGTAGCACCTGCCATAATGGTGGTAAGTGGACTAAGAGTCATAAAGACTTTATCTCACCGCCAGACCCAAGTGAAGTGGCTTCTGAAAGAGACAGCGACGGCAAACCGATCCCCGGCGTCAACTTCTTGGAATTCTTACCTCGGTTCCACAATGACATCGGTTCGTATCACCTCAATGTCGCGGGCAAAGGCAATTTAATCAGTGGTTTCCCGGCCATTGGCGGTGAAGAGATTGATACCAATGGCAGTAAATCGTTGGGCTTTGACCATAACGGTGACGGCAAAGGCACGGGTTTCAACACCGGGGTGATCTTAGGCGCTTACAGTGGTGGACCTTATTACCATAATGGTGCTTGTGAAATCCTTGAATGTGTCGTGGCGGATAAAAACCATCGTCGTGCTGGACAAACGGCAGGCCAGGCAGACCCACTGGATTCAGCGGATGCTCGAGCCAAACTGGCGGCTTATTTGAAGTCTATTGATGAGCGCACACCTGTTCATTAAGCGCACCAACCTTGCTACGAGTGCTTGTAAGCCAGTAAAGCTGCAAGCACTTGCTTCCTTCTCCCCTTCATCCAATATAACCACTGTGTACCGACCTGCCCGAGATATCCCCCAGCTGCTGTGAGACTTATCTGTCATTTTTTAAAATACAGTAGTGATTACAACCACTTAGATATTTCGAATAAAAAACAAACAAAAAACCAGCAATAAAAGATCAATTACCTTGTTTGACAAAATAACGATCGTTACCTAATCTTCAATATAACGATCGTGATTTAGTTTCATTCATAAAGCTGTAACGATCATAACGTACTCTTAGTGAAATACAGTTAGTGATGTTATCGAGCATGTGTCGAGCGTCATTTACCAGCGTAGTTGTTCAGCGTAGTTGTTGTCTAAAGCTTATTTTATTGAGAGTTTTTTTTCAGAGGAAATAGAACATGAAGACTAAAACTATTCGTACTGCCGGGATGGCTGCTTTTTTTACCCTTACAGCGATTAATTCATCGGTCATCGCCAGAGGCATTGTCAATTTCACCAGTGGCAACCCCTACACCGAAACCACTGTGCTCAGGCACTCAGCCAACGCCACGCAGACGCAGCTGGCAGAACAAACCTTTAAGGTTGGCGATAAAGTGGTGCTGCGTTATCAGGGAGAATCACGTAAACAAGGATAATGAAGTGATATGATATGGTGTGCTATGGTGTGAGAACGACGTCACGTCGTGAATTTCTGATGCAGGCACACCTCCTACCAAAATGAAGTCAAACCGTCACACCTCAATGCCAATATTGGTCACACCATCCATCAAAGCTCGGGTTCTAAATGAATTGACTATCGCTTTATCAGGTTTTGGCGTCTTACTGACTTTTGTAATCAATTCAGCAAAAAACTCCGCTTCGTAAACCATTAACTCATGTTCAGAAAATTGCTGATCGCTAATGCTGTTTACTGGCTCAGGACTGTTTACTGGCTCAGGACTGTTTACCGGCTCAAGGCTGTTTTCAAGCTCAGGGCTATTGCTTGGCTCAGGGCTGTTTACTGGCTCAGGGCTGTCGGCCATCAACTCAAGCTCAGCCACCTTACTCACAGAAGCTTGAGAAAGCTTGCAAACATCCAGCAATGCCTCGTCATCTTCAGTGCAAACACCGCTTAACAAAGCCGTTAGCGCCATCGCAGCATCAAGGGCAGGATAAACGCCAAACATATCAAAATCTTCTATATCTGGGATATTCGGTTCAACTTTCTCCAATTGCTTGTCGACATTCAGTTTCAGGTTTTTGACAATCAACTTTTCCCACACAATGTTTAACGCATCACGCAAGATTTTACCCTCGCCAAATTCTGTGACTTCACTAAAGAGCAAGTAATTGGGCAACATACGTTCCATCAGTGTAGTCGCCACCAGCATTTGCTGAGCAGGGTTTAACTGACTAAATTCAGCCAATGATTGGTCAAAAGGCTGACTCTGGGGGGCTTTCTCAGGTTTGGTGCTCATCATCTAGCATCGCTTATGGTCAATAATCAAAGTTCAGGTTCAGACATTACAGGTTCACGTTGGCATTGCCAACATATTTCAAAATTATGGCTATTTTGCTCACCACAAGAATCGCAGGTCCAATCACTCATATCAGTGTTTTTTTGACTGGCTATATAATCAGCAATAATAACCGTTGCAGCGTCCAGTTTGATGGTTTCAACCAATACTTCAACGCAGATATCGGTTGGCGGCAACTCGCCCAAAGCGCCCATCAAATGTTCACCTTTGAGCTGCACATCAATGCCCTCTCCTTGCAGCAAACCTTTCACCACATTGGCTTCAATAATATTGCCTGCTTTAAAAATGCAGTTAGAATCAGTCATGATAAGTAAAGAAGTCCCTTAGTTTTTAAAGTGTGACATCTCACACTCCAATTCGCTGGCCACCGACGCCACTTGGTTAGCAGAATCCCCGGTATCTTTAGCACCACTATGGGTTTGCTCGGCAATGCCATCAATGTGATGAATTTGACTGGCCACCTCAGCGGTCATCTGCACTTGCTCTGTTGCTGCCCGTGAAATGGTCTGGTTCATATCATTGATGGTGCTGATCACTTCACTGATGGTGCCCAATGACACATCCACACTGTCTGAGGCTTCCACGCTGGCAGTCATGTTTTCGATACTCTGCACCATATGCTCTTGCGTTTGCGCAGTGGCTTCTTGCAGTTTACCAATGATGCTATGGATTTGTGCCGTTTGCTCTTGAGTTCTTTGCGCTAGCGTCCTGACTTCATCTGCGACTACGGCAAAACCGCGGCCTTGCTCACCGGCCCTAGCGGCTTCAATCGCCGCATTTAAGGCCAGTAAATTGGTTTGCTCAGCAATGCCCTGGATGGCCGAAGACACCATGCCGATATCTTTTGAGCCTTCTACCAATTGATCCAATGAGTGACGGGATTCGTGGAGATCATCTTGCATCGACAGCATCATTTTTTGCAATGAATCAATCCGCTTTTTCCCCTCAGCCGCTTTAGTATTGGCTTCCTCGGCGGCTTTTTCAGCGGTCATCGCACTATCTTCAATATTGGCCGCTGAGCTGGTCATATTGTTCATCGAACTGGTGATCTTAACCGTTTCGGTTTTTTGTTCTTTGACATTTAAGATGGTTTTATCAGTGATCTCAACCATCTGGCCCGATGAGCTGTTTAGCACACCCACCGCATTTTGCACCCTCGCCACCAATTCTCTTAACTGGCGGATCATGTTATTCAATGACACCGCAATATCTTTCATTTCATCATTGCCGGGCATATTAATCTCGGTGTTCAAATCACCGCCATCCACCAACGCCACCGCCACTTTTAAACGCTCAACATTGGAGACAATCGAAAAATACATCCCCAGTAAAACATAAATGGCCAACAGAACAAAAACAAACGCTGCCGAAAAGGCGATCAAGTTTTTAAAACGGTCATCACCAATGCGAATTTCTAACTGTGATTGCAACACCGGAATGCTCTTTTGTGCCAGCTGATGAAAACCTGTGATGGTACTATTGCCCTCTTTCAATACATCCTGTGCCGAGACCGCAATCGAGTCTGGGTCGAGAATCTGGCTTTGTACAAATGCACTAAAAGCATTCACTGATTTTTCAGCCTTTTGCCAAGGACCGGCCAAAGAACGATTGATTTGCGGATTGAGTGATAAACTTAAGCTTATGGTGTCTTGGGCATTTCTGAGTCTTTCAGGGATCAGCCCAACCGAGCTGGCAAGGCTGGTATAAGAGTCCGGAGTAAAACTGCCACTGGCCGCCACCGCCTCAGCTTCTTGGTTAACGTTAGACAGTTGAGCCACCAGCAAGGGTCCGTCTGAGACCAAAAACTTAATCAACTGGCTGGTATCAATGCTTAAGTCCAGCGACAGATTACTATTATTGGCCAGCGCTTTTTGATAGTTGAGCAGCAAGGTCATTAACTCACTGAGTTTTGCCTGATCAGTACTACCAAGATCACTGCGTTGGGTTGATAATTTTCGGTGTATTTGCGCCAACTGGGCCGAGGGTTGAATGTCGTCAGGTAAAATCAGCAATTGTTCGACTGCTGAACGGGCCTTTTTTTGCTGCTGATTAATCTCACTATCACCGGTATTCGCGGCAATTTGCGATTGTAATTCGGCAACTGAAACCACCCCTTTCCACACTTTATCGACCATCACCAAGCCGGTTAACTCTTTTTGGGTGAAACGAATGGAATTGGTCAATTCGATAAATAACATGACCTGCGTGATCACCAGCGGAATAACGAAAATCGCGCTAACCACTAGAAATTTTACAGAATAACGAAAGCTGCCGATCATTCGAGTGGCTGGTCGACAAATATTAGACAGCAATGACATTGCTTAGTCTCCCGAACCAAACCCAGGTTCGTTGTTAGTTAAAAAGATAATGGCCTGCAATGCCAGCAAAAATGACCATTCCAACATAGTTATTGTGCAAAAACGCGGTGAAACAAGCGCTGGTATCACGATGACGAATCAACCACTGCTGCCAGGCAAACAAAACCCCGGCAGTCAGCAGACTAATATAGAATATAGTCGATAAATGTAAAATTAATGCGACGATTAACAATAAAATCAATGTTGTAAATTGCAACAGCATCACTGCGAGGCGATCGAAACGACCGAAAAATATTGCCGTTGATTTGAGGCCAATTTTAATATCATCATCACGGTCGACCATGCCATACATGGTGTCATAAGCCACGGTCCAACATAGATTGGCCAGATACAACAACCATAACACATCAGGCAATTTGTCGGTAACTGCCATAAAGGCCATCGGCATCGACCAGCTAAACGCCGCGCCTAACACCACCTGAGGAAAATAAGTATAACGTTTCATAAAAGGATAGGAAGCGGCCAACAACACAGCCACCAGCGACAAAGCCATGGTTTGCCAGTTAAGCAACGACACCAGCGCAAAAGCCAAAGCAATCAATAACCCAAACAGCTGCAACGCTTCAGCAGGTTGCACTTTGCCTGAAGCAATCGGGCGGCTTTTGGTGCGTTCAACAAAACCATCGAAATTGCGGTCAGCATAATCGTTGATCACGCATCCGGCTGAACGCATCACCAACACACCGAGGCCAAACACCACCAAATGAAGGATTGAAGGCACGCCAGAGCTTGCCAGCCACAACGCCCACAACGTAGGCCATAGTAATAAATAACTGCCAATCGGTTTATCCATCCGCATCAGCAATCGATAGTTGGGCCAATTTGCTTGGTTCAGCAGCACACCACTCATTGATAAACCCCCGCACAAGGCAAAAAGACCTCTGCCACCAATAACGAGTAACCATCGAGGGTAAACATCGAACGTCGGCCCCACAGTGAACGCTCACTCACTTTGTCGACTTCTGCGGCCAGCTTGGCGACTTCACTTTGCGGGCTAAACTCAGCGACTTCAATTTCAGAGCGAGTCACACCCGGCTCGTTAAAAATCACTTCACCCAGCGGTTTTTCACCCAAGGTGGTCAGTTTGACTACCGATGGCGGCATAACCTCCAACGGCATCAGTGTTTGCGCATAAACCCAAGGTTTACCATCACAGTACAACAAAACCTCGCGTACCTGAACGATAACAGGTTTAGCATCAACACTGTTATATCCGAAACGAATCAACTCTTTAGCGCTTAGATTACGTTGTTGTTTGCTTAATATTTTTACGCTAAACGCTGAACAATGTTGTTTTAATTTTTGCGTTAAGGAACCTTGCTCAAACAGCCATTGCCATAAACCCGCCCCCTTTGGAGCGCTTTTGGCAGTACTCGCCTCGACATAAGCCAAGGCTGACGACTCATTGCACCAATGGGTTTCTAACGATAAAGGCAAGCTGATCTTGTCTGACAGCTGCGATATTTCATGCGACGACATCAAATAGTAAACCAATCTGATTGAATTGCCGCGATTATAACAGTGTTTGACAGCATAGAGAACACCACCCCACAGGCGAGGGTTGATGTGGTTTATTTGATTGAGATGATGATCAGTTCAGCACAATACCAAAATCGGTTTTATTGAAGTTTTTAACGGAAAAACGCCAATAACTGTGTATACTCTATCCCAACAAAAAAAATACAGTAACTATATCAGCGCACTCATCTTTTGCACCATAACGGCGTTATTTTCGTACTCAAACAGTTACATATGGCCTATATGCGCCTATTTTCCGTGCGACAATGCCTTGTTCTGAAGCAAAATCTAATCACGCTGAACAGTTACAAAAACGTTAATCTAATAAAAATTGGGTATACACAATGAAACTGGATGTTCAAATCAACAACTTTGGCAAAATTCACCATGCCAATATCAAACTTCGTCCCTTTACCATCATTACTGGGCCAAACAACGCAGGCAAAAGCTTTATTATTCAGGCGTTACATGGTTTTTTCAATTCGGTTGATAACAATCGGGTCAGCAAAACCTTACTCGACACCAATGTTTTGCTGCAAAGATTCTTCAAAAACTTTCAAATCATGTTCAAAGATACCGACCCGGCACTGTTAGATTCAGCCGAATTGATGTCAGCCAAACTCGATGCGCTGGAGCAATGTCTGCTCAACTGTGACACCAATGGCTATCAGATTGTCACCGTGATAACAGATTACCTTGCCAGCTATTCTATTTTCGATTTACGCCAAGCTTATAAATCGGTGATCGAACTGGCACAACAACACCCTGACTTCCATTTGACATTTCCTAATAATGAATTAAACCAATTGGTCGCGATATTGTCAGACCCGATCCGCAATCTAGAGCGCAGCATCGAAATGGCTTTTGCCAAGTCACTGCTGTGTCGCTTTGGCATTAAAACGCTAGGCAAGTTGAAAAACCTAACCAGCCCTTATGAAGATTTGGTCAGCCTATCCTTTGATCAGTTCGCTCATGTTCAGTTTAATGCCAAAGGTCATATGGTGGTCGAACTGGGTAATATTAACCATTATCCGCCATTAATGAATCTGACTTTGCTTGAATCCCCTGTTTACTGGAAAATAAAGTCGTTATCCAATCTCAAAAAGTCGGTCAAAAACAAAAGCTACAACAACATTCCACGCCACTTTTATCATCTACTCCATTCGCTTGATGCACAACGCGACTCGCTCACCACAGATGCCAACATACTGTCACTGATTGAAAATCTAACTGATGAACTCGGCGGCGAAATTGATTTTTCAGCCGATGGTGATTTATGTTTCAAACTGGCTAATACTTACCATGAGGTGCCTCTTAGTGCCACCTCCGATGGCACAGTACAACTGGGCATGTTGGCCTTGTTACTCAAACACCAAGTCATCAACAAAGAAGGTATTGTCTTTATTGATGCCCCAGAGATGAATTTACATCCCAAATGGCAAAAGCTGTTGGTCACGACCTTGTATCAACTCAGCAAAGTGGGGATCACCGTGGTGATGGCCAGCCATAGCATCAATATCATCAAAGCTTGCGAAGAACTGATGTTTGAGCTCAATGGTGCTCAACTCGACAACCATTTTGGTTTAAATCAACTAAACCAGCATGGACTGTCAGTGAATGACGAACTGCCAGCAATGGATAAAATGACGGCGATAATGTCCGATCTTGAGTCAATGGGCTAAATACCCCTAAATGAACGACAAAAAACGTTGGGTAAAAAACACCGAGTGGTCGCCGATTCTAACCATCTGCGCTTTATCGAAAAACTCGAAAGAAACTTACCCGACGATGGTCGATGGATCATGCTTCAACCCTTTTCACACATTCGTTTTCCAGCTGAAAATGAGTCGATTGTCGCTCTGGCGGCATCGTCATATGGGGCGTTGAAACGATTGTCGACCATAGTCGCCGACAGCCCTCACCAATCATCGCAATTTGCAAAATGCAACGCCATCCGCAATTTGCACATCGCTAAAACAGTCAAAAAACAACCAAAAAGTCTCATAGTTGAATATATTCGTTGAGCAGCAAATATTTTCAATAGACTCGTAAATTCTTTTTACAATCAGTGGGTTGTAGTACAGTTAACTCGCCGATAGGTTTCATCCATCCTACACACTGATATTAACCCCTTCTCATTCTCTGTATTTAGACAGGCTGGCATACTGGTTGCTTAGTAAGCTAAAACGAGTACTCTCATCATTTTTATATCCATGATTTAAGGGCCAACAATGCGCAGTATTGCATCATCTTCTTTAGCAGTGACATTCACGACCCTTAGCAAATGGTTTTGCATCGCTTGGATCGGCTTATCTTTACAAGGTTGCCTCAGTACCGCACAGCCCGCTTATCCCACAGAACTGCAAATGATCATTGCACAAAGTGCCGCAAATACCACAAATAACCTAAATGCAGCGGTTAAAACCAAAGCACCTGGTGCCATCAGTGTGACTCAGTTAATGCAATCGCTGCATCAACGTCAAACCGACGGAGTTAAAGAGACTGCCAGCACTAATACCATAACAAATACCAATACCGTAACAAATGCCAATGCCAAAACGAACACCAACCATTCAGGCTGGTGGAATGATAGCAAACCAACAGCTGTAGTCACTTCACAATGGGTGGCATCGCCTGCCAAACAATCGACAAAACCATCAACAAAACAAGCGGTAAAGCAATCTTCTCTTAGCCCACAACTAAACCCACAACAACGTCAGCTACATTTGCAATATGCACCAGGCCAAGCCTTACCTCATTTAGCCCAGTTATTGAAGCTTAGGCAACTGACGACAACACCAAACCTGACGCTGATTAGTCTATCCATGGGTGCCAGTTCAGGGCAAGACGCCTTTAACAGCGCTATCAATGCACAAAAGCGCATCGCCAGCCTACTGAATATCTTAAATCATCCCAATGTTCAACCACAATACCAACCTCAACTCGGTGATGATCAGGTGATAGCGACATTTAAACTCACACCACCAATGGCAGCAAGCAAGGAACAAAGCTGATGTCGTCACCACTGCTACAAAGCAGCTACAACATTCTGTGTGGGGCATGGCGACAGCGCTATACCATGTTTTTGCCGATCATTTTACTGCCAATTCTCGGCGCAATTGTATCTCTATTATCAACTCCTCGTTATACCAGCCATATGTCGTTTCTGGTGCAAGAGTCTGGTAAAGACAATCCTTATTTATCGGACTTGTCGGTAGAAACCAATATCAAAAAACGTATGTCAGGTTTAAAAACCCTGCTCCATAGTCGCCATATTCTCACTAAAGTAATTGAAGAGTTATCAACCGCCGAAGAGCCATTAAGCGAACAACAGATGGAACGTGAAATAGAACTGTTATCAAACGCCATCAGCATTAACTTGGTGGGCAGTAATCTTATCAGTATCAATATGAGATCGAAAAACCCCCATAATATGGAAGATACCCTGAGCGCCATTAGCAAGCATTTTATTTCCGCCCTGCTGGCACCAGCACAATCGTCAATCCGCAGTTCAGAACAATTTCTAAGCGAACAATTGGACTTGCTCGAAGCCTCTTTACAGCAAGCAGAAACCAAAATGGCCGAATACAAAAGCACCCACGCCGATGAGTTGCCAGCGTCTCATGCCGTCAATATGGACCGCTTGAGAGAATCGCAAAAGTCGCTAGCAAAGAAACAAGTACAATTGGCCGGGGCCAAGCAAGTGATGAAAAACCTGCAAAACAAGGTGCTTGAATTAGATCCGGTATTGGCCCAGTTAGAAACCAATTTAGTCAAATTAAAAGGCGAATTGGCCATGTTAAGCGCCAAATACACCAACAAACACAGTGCGGTGCGCGGCGTATTACGCCAAATCAAACGCCTTGAAGAAGAAAGACAGCGAGTGTTTAAAAGAGACAGTGTTAAAACCGAAGATATCGAGCGTTTCTGGAGTATTCGCCAGCAGGCAGGCGATCAAGATACTGGCAGTGATTTGTTGATGTCGCAAATCAGCGGATTACAAAAAGAGCAGCAAGACATTCGCCGTTTAACCGAAGAGGTATCCTTGCTTGAACAAAATATCATCGTCACCACCAAGCGAGTTCAGTCTTTTGGTAAAAATGAAAAAACGTTACGTGAATTACAGCGCGAAATTGATGTCAAAAGCAAGGTCTACGAAGACCTGCTAGAACGTTATGAAAAGGCCCAAGTCACCCGTTCACTGGGTGAGTTTGAAGCCAAAGACCGAATTAAGGTCATTGATAAACCGTTTAACCCCATTCGACCACTCAATTTGCCCTTAATCGCCTTTGTGATTTTTGGCTTTATCGGCGGATTACTGACCGGCATCAGCTTTGCGGTGGTCAACGAACTGATGAATCACAAGCTGTATAACATCGAACAAATAGAATTAATCACTGGCGTGCCGGTAATAGCCAGACTGCCAAACTTTAAATCTGGCAACGCGATGCAAACGCCAACTTAAAAAACTTATAATAGGAATGTCAATGTCAATGTCACAAGTTACTATACAAGTCGTTCAACATCTTAGTCCTGGTGGCATTGAAACCATGGCGCTAGATTTACAACAGTTTTCTCAGAATCCGGGTGACAGCTTTATTGTTAGCTTGCAGGGCAATAAAGACACCTTTATTGAGCGCTGGCCACGTTTGGCAGACCGTGCTGACCGACTGATTTTTCTCGATAAACCACCAGGTTTAAGCTGGCAAACCATCTGCCAGTTACAGGAAATTTTCGAGCGTCTTAAAGCAGATGTGGTGCATACCCATCATATCGGCCCTTTGTTGTATGGTGGCATCGCGGCAAAAATGGCCAAAGTTAAAAATATCATCCATACCGAACACGACGCCTGGCATTTGCAACCGTTAAAACGACGCTTTATAGAGCGGGCGCTATTACATTTTGTAGACCCTATTTTGGTTGCAGATGCCCATGTTGTTGCCCAAGAGTTAATCAATAAGCTCAATGTCGCGCCACCTAAAATCATTCAAAACGGCATTGATACCCAGCGCTTTATACCTGGCGACAAAAAACAGGCCAGAAGCCATTTCTCTATCCCACAAGACGCCATTGTTATTGGTTGCGCTGCCCGTTTAATTGCCGTTAAAGGCCACACCACGTTATTGGCGGCGATGAAAAATCTACCAGAACAAGTGCATTTGGTGCTAGCCGGACATGGTGAAGAAGAAGCTTCCCTCAGAGCGTTGGTTAAGGCTGATGCCACCGAAAACCGAATTCACTTTTTAGGCAATGTTGATGATATGCCGGGATTTTATCAGGCCATTGATATTTTCTGCTTACCATCGTTTAAAGAAGGTTTTCCATTGTCACCATTAGAAGCCCAGTCAACGGGTGTGCCAGTGGTGGCCAGTGATACGGGTGGGGTGAAAGAAACGTTATGCCCAGATACTGGTGCGTTGGTCGCCGTTGGGGATCCCGAGCATCTAGCCAGAGCATTACAAACCATGGTGACCAAATTGTATACCAGCGGTTGCTTAGCTGAAAATGCTTGGCTCGACAACTCTGCCCATAATTACAGCCACCAGCCTAGCGCGATTGAAACTTTGCAGCAGGGTATTCGTCGTTTTGTCACTGGTAATAACGATGTCAGGCAAATGGCCAGCCATTATCATGGCCTTTACGTCCAAACAGAGGAATAGGCACAATGAACGTTCTGTTAGTTTTTACCCTGATCATCGGCTTTATGATTGTTTACCATCATGCCCTATATCCGCTGTTACTGCGCTGGTTCGCTTCAATGCAAGCAGATACCGATGTTTCTCTCAATGAAAATCAACAGTCCGATGCTGATTTGCCCACCATTGAACTGATATTGCCTGCTTATAATGAAGCCTCGGTCATTGCCCAAAAAATCCGCAATATCGCTGAACTGGATTATCCAGCCAATAAATTAACCGTCACCCTAATTGGCGACGGCTGTAGCGATAATACCATGCAAATTGCAAATGAGCTGGCGCAAGACGCGAATTTAGCCCATTTAAACCTCAATATTTGTGAGTTCAAACAAAACAGGGGAAAAATTGCTGTTATAAATCAAGCAATTACCAACAGCCAAAGCGAAATTGTTGCGATGTCTGATATCTCAGCACTGATCAATCGCGATGGCTTAAAGCTGGCCGCAAGACGTTTTCAGAACGCAAAAGTCGCTGTGGTCAACAGCAGCTATCATTTTGCGAATTATAGCTCACCGGGTGAACAGGCATATTGGCAATATCAATCAAAAATCAAGCAAATGGAAAGCAAGACCGGTTCTGTTATCGGTGCTCACGGAGCGTTGTACTTCTTTCGTCGCCAATTATTCACTGAATTACGTCCAGATACCATCAACGATGACTTTGTATTACCGATGAGTATCGTGGCAAAAGGTTATCTTGCGGTACATGAAGCCGAAATTAAGGCAGTAGAGCTCGAATGTGTGCAACCTGACAGTAATAATTCTCGTAGAAAGCGCATTGCGGCAGGCAACTTGCAACAAGCAGTGAGATTACGCCATTTGATCTCCCCGAGCTTTAAGGGAGTGGCGTTTAACTTCTTATCTTGCAAGGTGTTACGAGTATTTATGCCACCTTGTTTGATACTGTTTTATCTGGCCAGCTTAGTATTAGCAAGCCAATATATCAGTTTTGTTTTACTGGCCATTGGCCAAAGTATTTTTTACGCATTAGCGTTGTATCAGCACCATTTAAATGCAACCGAGCGTTCAGCCAAAATGCTCAAGAAACTGATTGGGGTGATTTATTACTTCGCCGCTGGTCACTGGTATAGCTTTGTCGGCATGACAGAGTATTTATTGAAAAAACAGCGCTCTTGGTAAGGCCCTCTAAACCGGTTAAGCCTATCAAAGAAGCGCACCAACAATTAATTTAATGATTGATGTGAGATAACAAACTATAGAATCATATTTCATTCAGCAAAACGAGGTGACAACCATGACACAAGAAAAAATATTGCAAAAAGAACATGACCATGAATTGGTTCCATACGTATCTCTGAATATTAAGATTGGTAAGCGCCTGCTGGACGTTAGTTTTGCCATTGTGGCTTTGGCACTAACCGCCCTCATCTTTCCGTTTATTGCGTTTGCGATAAAGTTCGAAAGTAAAGGGCCTATATTTTTTCATCAAACTCGCATCGGTCGTTGCACCAATCAGCATAGTTCGATGTTCACCATGATCAAATTCAGAACCATGCGTACAGATGCCGAAAAAGATGGTCCACAGTGGGCATCAGCCAATGATAACCGCATCACCCGTATCGGTTTGTTTTTGCGTAAAACCAGAATCGACGAATTGCCGCAGTTTATCAATGTGTTACGTGGCGAAATGTCAGTGGTAGGTCCTCGCCCTGAGCGCCCGGTATTTTACCAAAAGCTTGAAAACGACATTCCTTTGTACAGCGACCGCACCTACGGCGTAAAACCAGGTATCACTGGTTTGGCTCAGGTGAACCAAGGTTATGATGAAACCATCGAAGATGTACGTTCAAAGCTGCTTTATGATCACTCTTATGCGTTATCACTAAGCAAGTTCAAAGCTTGGTTGATGATGGATATTCATATTTTGTATAAAACTATCATGGTTGTGATAGGTAAGAAGGGTCAGTAAAGGCGGGTTGGCAATGCTTAATAAGATTGCCACTTACATTTTGAAGGTTGAGCTTGCACCTGTGACTGGCAACAAGATATCTTGACTAATTTTAAGCCCTAAAGCTTCAATGATTGAGGCAAGTTTGGCAAAACTAGCAGCGCTATATTCGGTGTTTTCATAACGCTGAATTTGCTGCTCTTTCATACCCAACCGCTGCGCGAGATCTTTTTGGGTTAAACCCAATGATATCCTCGACATGATCAACGCTTTGGGTAGGTCGTTGATATCCTCCACATCGATAACAGCGAAATCTCCGCTAAGCAA
The DNA here is from genome assembly GCA_047617105.1 of Phenylobacterium sp. Classification (GTDB taxonomy): domain Bacteria; phylum Pseudomonadota; class Gammaproteobacteria; order Enterobacterales; family Alteromonadaceae; genus JABSOG01. Next base: position 19,666 of record JBLGCB010000049.1, read on the forward strand.
TCGTTCATATTGCTCAGCTTGATGCACCAACTCCTTTTGCTGGCAAATTAATGCCTCTATTTGTGCTCTGGCCAGCAATGGCGATAGTGTAGAGTTCTCTGTTTTTAACTGTTCGATAGTCGTGGCAAACTCTGCGATTATTTTTTTAGTTAAGGTGAGTTGTTTAGCGTTTTTAATCATATCTTTTCTCCAGTTGCCCCAACAATTTTGTTGTGTATAGTGTAGCACCTTTTATACGAGATTGGTCAAAAAATGTCAAGCTGTTATTGGTTTGTTTTAACCTTATTTGTATGATCACCTAAACAATGGTCACATTTTTACCAGGAAGGAGAGTTGATGGTATTTCTGTGTCTGATTTAGAATGTCTGCTAGGCGTATCTGTCAGAATATCGTAGCTGATTTGGTTGCAAATTGAAGAGAAGCCACCGTAGCGGTCTCTACGGTGTTTTTGATACGGATTGAAGCAAACGAGAGTGTTGTTGGGAATAAAACAGAGCTAGCTGTCGCTGCACGCGCTCTACACTTGGTTATTCAAGGCAACACTTCAATAATCACCTGCTTCAACTTTTCTACCCGAATCGGCTTTAACAGGTAGTTTTTGGCGCCGCTTTTAATCGCATCATACACCATCATTTGTTGATTCTGAGCGCTGATCATGATGATAATCGCATCGGGATAAGCTTCTATAATCTTTTTAACCGCTGTAATACCATCCATCACTGGCATGGTGATATCCATTGTCACCAAGTCGGGTTGATATTTTTCATAAGCACTCAAAGCCAACATGCCATTTTTTGCTTCACCAATAACTTCATGGCCACTCTCTTCAAGCAAAGCCGTTAAATTTCGCCGCATCATCACTGAGTCATCGACTACCAGTACTTTAGCCATTTCAATCTCCTTAAGCCTGCATATGATGCCGACTTTTCATTCTGTTTTTGTGCCATCCAGCTACGCTGAATGAGCACCATTTATGATCAACACGAAGACAAAAAGCTAACGCTGAGCGAACCATCAACCGTGTTAATTAAACTTGTCCACACCTGTGTACTTAAATTATCCAACGTCGAAACTTTGGTATTAAGGCTCAGTGGCACCTCCATGATCACCAGCTCGCTGATCCCCGGGAAGTTATTCATTGAATTACCCAGGATGATATTGCAACTCTCAGCCATAGCCTCAGCAACAAATTCACTCTCATCGGTCACTTCCCCTAACATCATTTTTCGCACCATCGCTCTGGCCAGTGAATCTTCAAAGCTAAATAAAAAGACCCCTTCGAGCAACCCCTTGATTCTCATAAAAACGGTTAAATCATTGAGCGGAAAATGATCACAATACTGCAAACCCGGTGGTGAGTCATGGTGAACTTCAATGCTAACCTCATCCGCCAAAAATAACAGCGCCTGATTGACCACCGCAGATACCACCACCTGCACATCAACATCAGGCAACTTGACCGCTTCAGTAAAAGGCAAACGAAAATAGAATGTAGTACCAACCCCTAACTCACTGGTCACACTGACTCGACCACCAAGCTTGACCACTTCGAGCTTCACAGCCGATAAACCAATACCCCTGCCCGACAACTCATTAACACTGTCTTTGCTGGATATCTGCTCGGCAAATATCAGTTCTATCAACTGTTTATCGCTCAAATCATTAGCCGCAGACAGCTCGTATAAGCCAATATCAATGGCCTTTTGGCGTAGACTTTCAACATCTATCCCACTGCCATCATCGCTAATCTCCAGACATATCTCATTGTCTATATAGCGGATTTTACACGTCACCAGGCCAACTTCATCTTTGCCCAATTCCATTCTGTCTTCGATGGTTTCAATGCCATGATCTAAAATATTTCGAAATACATGCACCAGCGATTTGCTAAAGTCGATAAACTCATCCGGGTTAACCGAAATATCATCGCCGCTAATATCCAGCGGTGACACCGCTTTGTCCAACTCCTCTGCCAGACGCTCAATATAATCGCCGTAATCTATTAACAAATCCTTAAATGGTCTAGCTTTTAAGTTACGCAACATCGGTTGAAATACATGATTCTCAATGGGTGAAAGAGTCGTCAACATTTGATGTCCAATAGCATCTACCGCCGCCATCCCAACCGTCAGCATTTCTTCCTGACCTAAAAAACCAGCTCCCAGTGCCGCTTCTAAAACCGCTAAATCCGGCTCCATCCACTGCCACATCGGGGCCTCAGTACACAGTTTTTTAAATTCATCCAGTGCCAGTGGCGCTTCTCGGCTACGTAATTGTGACAATTGCGATTCAAACTGATGAATTTCTTTAACCACATGGACCAAATCTAACTGGCTGAATCCACCTTTGAAAGTATGCACCATTCTGAAAATTTCAAACACTTTACCATCAATGCTCTCGTTACCCGCTAGAATGTGATTCATTCCGTACAGACAAAATGCCTGATACTCTTTAACGGCTTTAACAATTTCATTGCGCCTTGTCACCGCACTCACCACCATTCTCAGACGATTGCGCTCTTCTTCCATCTGGTTTTCAAGTGCGCGGGTCTCAGTGATATCCGTTAATATCACCATCATTTTGTGCTCGGGGGGTTCTGATCCACTGATAGGACGATATTCAATGCTAATGGTTTTACCACCGATGGTAGTTTCTTGAGGCAATAAAGACAAAAATAATGAACTGCTACCCTTTGAGGCAAAAATATCCTGTAATATCGAACGCAAAAAGCCCTGCTGCACGCAATCTTGTGGCAAAATCAGCTCAGGAAAAGACAAACCTTCTATTCGGCCACCAAACAGGCTGCAACACTCTGCACTGTATTCGTCCTCGATTTGCAAATTATCGCTGAAAGACAAAAAACCCTGCCCTGCATTATCCAGCAAGTTTTTGGTTTTTTCGCCTTCCTCGGCAATCGCCTTAAGAAATCGGGCTTTAGAAATGGCAGACACCACGTGTTCTCTGAAACGAGAAAGTTTTTGCAAATCAGAATTGGCAAATACCTCCTCGTCGTCGAAGTTATTAAACACCAAAAAACCAATCGGCTTATCTTCAATGGTAATGGCCATCGACAAACTGCATTTTTGCTTTTTGATGTGTTCTGTTTGGTCAAAAGGCGCCGAACCATAAGGCTTAGTTTCATAAGGCTTAGTTTCATAAGGCTTAGTTTCATAAGGCTTAGTTTCATAAGGCTTAGCTCCACAAGGCTTAGTTTCATAAGGCTTAGTTTCATAAGGCTTAGTTTCATAAGGCTTAGCTCCACAAGGCTCAGGCTCACGCAGGATGTATAAACCATTCTCCAGCTGTTCGCTGTCCTTGGTATAGCGGGCCATCAATTCATCATAAGATAAAGACAACTCACTATTGGTTTGGCCGCATTGCGCCAAATATGCTTCATTGGCTTGGGCAAATGGTGCCGAAGAAGTTTCTGCGGCCACGGAAAATTTATCATCTTGTTTATCACGTAATAGAAATATCGCGGTCTGGGCTTGGGGGAATAACATAAACCCTTGTTGTAATACGGTTGTCAGTAGGTTTTCGAGGTCAGTTTCGCGATTAATCGTTTTGACGATACTATCAAGCGTTTCCATTTCATTCATGGTCTGCGCCATCATATTCTGAAAAATGCTGACATCGGTCATATCCAGTATTGCGACGCTGACCGCTTCAACTTCACCACTATCTCCCTTAACCGGCATTAACATCAAATCCTGACGCATACAATCTACGCCACCAGTGATAGGACGGTTATGGCTAAATTTAAACAGGTAGGGTCGTTGCTCCCAAGAACTGAAAGCAAAATTTTTCAGAATAAAAACACTTCTCACTTTTCTTTGCAGCCACTTTTGTGGCAATTCAGGAAAAAGTTCAAACAGATTTTTGCCCAACACTTGCTGGGCACTGCGATGGCTGTTATTGACCATAAAACCATTCCACAGCAAGACATTCATGTCTTTATCAATACTGAACACCCCGATATTGAGGTGATCAACAATAAACTCTTTAAGGCTGGCGGGCGCTGAAGTGTCCTGCGCGCTCTGACCTGGCATCAGAGTTCATCCAAAAACGCATCAATAGAGTTTAACAAAGCACGTATCGATTCTCCTGTCATCAGGAACATCAGATTACAATTAAACGATCGATTTTCCAGTCGATAGGTGATTTCTATCATCAGCGCTTGCACCCAAGAAAGCTGTTCTTCAGAGAGGATTTGATGGGTATACAAACTGGTGCCAATCAGTGAAGGTGGTGAATAACCCAGTTCAAAATCTAATTGTTCGGCGATACCAATTAGGCAGGCACCGTTTAAAATATTGCTGACATCCAGTAACAACTCTTCTTCTACCGTTTTGGTTAACTCTTCGTCATAAGACATCAGGTCAGCCAGATCATGAAAACTGGTATCACTGAAAACCAAAAGCGCTTCGCCTTGAATATCAAGGTCGCCACCACTGCGGTAAAACGCTTGCCTGACCGCAGAGACTTGCACATCTTTACCGCCAATCATGGCCTGTAATTCCGGATTGATTTCTTGGGAGTCAATCAGACGAATCCGAGGCACACTTAATTGAACAAAAACTTCTAACAAACGGGCCAGTGATTCGCCCGCTTGCCCCATCGCAACATTGACTATTTCTTGTAAACAGTCACGTTGATCTTCATTTATTTCGGGGATAGCGGTCATATCAATCCAAAGTGTATTAGTGATTCTTTTAATTTTGCAGCATTAATAGGTTTTTTGATGAAATCCATCGCGCCTAAATCTAACACCCGGGCGCGCGCTTCTGGCTGTACATCAGCTGAGATAACAAACACAAAAGATTTCAAGTTTTCAGCTTTCATCGCTTCAAGCAATTGAAAACCATCCATTTCTGGCATGGTTAAATCAAGAAATACGACCTCACCCAATCCCTCACGGATTTTTTCCATCCCTTCAAGACCATTCTTAGCCGAAGAAATAGAAACGTCCCAGCCCTCAGGCAAGGATTTTTGAACCATTTTCCTAGACATTAATGAATCATCACAAATGAGGATCGGAATAGCCATGCTTTTTTCTCTTTATCAGTTCTGTACGGGTAAACCAACGGTGTAAATAGACACAGAAAGTTCGCTTAAAAGCGCATTCATCATTTAAAGTCTCATTTATTTAGCTTAGTGTGAAACCACTCCAATGCAAGTGGCAGCAGTGATATTTAAATCAAACCGAAGAAAAGCAGTAGAAAGAAGCAAAAAGCTGAGAAAGTCATAACCAAAACTCATCCACATACAGGTATTTAAGCTTAAAAAAAGTAACAAGCCAGCAGGTTTTAAAACACAATCAACTATACTGGTATAATGTCACCATCAAAACTGGCTTGTAACCGTCCTGTGGAAAAAAAATTGTTAATCATTGAAGGCGATCCCTCAGTGGCCAAAATTCACTGCCATATGGCCAAGCGCATCGGGTTACAAGCAACGGTGACCAAATCCTATGCGCAAACCAAACAATTGCTCGATTCAACTCAAGATTTTTTCTGTGCCGTTGTTGATTATAATATGCCAGACGCTTGCAACGGTGAAACAATAGATTATGTGGTTGAGGCAGGCATTTCGGTGGTGGTGATGACAGGCACCACCAATATTAATGGCGATGGTAGGCGATGATGCCGATCAGGAAATCCTCGATATTTTCACCAGTAAATTTGAACGATTATTTAAACATCTGGCTACCATTAAAAATGGCACAGAGCGGATCAGAGGGATTGTCAAAGACTTACAATCTTTCACTCGTCATAGCAAAGGCGGTCAAGAATTAATTCGGGTCACCGACTGTTTGCAGTCTACAATTAAATTAGTCCAAGCAAAGTATCGTGAAACCGCTGATTTTGTGATAGATTTTGCCATCGATCCGCATATTATGTGTTGGCCAGCGCAATTAAATCAGGTGTTTATGAATTTACTGGTCAATGCGTGCCACGCAATTTTAGAGCGACAAAAACAGCAACCAGCGTTGAAAGGATTAATCAATATTCATATCTATGATGAAGAGGATCATGTGATTATAACCATTGGTGATAACGGTTTTGGCATGGATGGCAAAACCAAAGCAAAACTATTCGAACCTTTTTTTACCACTAAAGACGTTGGCGAGGGCACAGGCCTTGGTTTGTCGATTTCGTTTGGTATTATTAAAAAGCATCAGGGCAATATAAAAGTGACTTCAGAGCTTGGCAAAGGCACCACATTCAGCATGACATTACCCTATCTAATTGACGACCAAGAGGGGCCCGACTCAGGTTCCAATAAAGGTTCACATTTAGATTCAAGTGTAGATTCAAACTCAGGAGAAGGCGACTATTATGGCTATTTTTAGCGAAAACAAACTTGAGTCAATGCAAAGCCGGGAAAAACAGCAAAAGAAACACCGCATTTTAATTGTCGACGATGAAGAAGACAATCTGAATGCGCTGTCATCGGTATTGGCTTATAGCTATGACGTATTACGGGCCGCTAATGGCACCGAGGCTTGTGAACTGATTGAAGGACTAGACGACGATCAACAACTGAGCATGGTGATCAGCGATCAAAGAATGCCACAAATGACGGGAGTAGAGCTATTTGAACATTTATCCCATATTAAACCCGAACCGATTCGCATTATTCTCACCGGCTATACCGACGTAAAAGCGATTATTGCCGCGATAAACAAAGGCCAGGTTTACCATTTTTTACTGAAACCCTATGAACGCGTCGAGTTTTTAATGGTGGTTAAGCAGGGTCTCAAAACCTTTGAGCTTAAACAAAGTAGCAAGGCCGCTCAGGATGAATTAAAACAGCAACTGGCTGGCTGTGCTGCCAACCTAAACAACAAAGAACGCCAGCTTGATGAAGCATTCAGACAGCTTAAATCCGCCGGGTTGGAACACACCGCCCAGAGGATCCGCTTGATGTAATGTAGGCGATAGTGATGACGAAAAAAAAATTACAACATTTTTATATTGCTGAAGAGCAGTCGATTTATCTATTAAGCCATGGTGATGCTGAAAAGTTAAAACGCTGGATTAAGCTGTGTCAGCAACAACTAAACTTGTTGGGTTATAGCAATATATCGCTGCTCGGTAAGGGTGCCTATGGTTTCGTG
>JBLGCB010000050.1:0-25918 GCA_047617105.1 Phenylobacterium sp.
ACTGACCGGGCCGTGATATCAAAAATAGAAAATGGTGTTTACCGTGGCACTTTAAAAATCTATGAGCGCTATATCAACCATATGGGCTTTCATTTAAGCATTGAAAAAACAGTCGCTCAAAGGCCACAATTTGATGATTTAGAAGCTCTGTTTGGGGATGATGCCGATGACTGACAACCCTTTACCAGAGGTCGTTAACCGTCTAGCAGTGTCCGGTCTTAACCGCTCATTAGGCACCTTAACCCACGGCAGTACTCACTCTTTTCTTTATGATAAAGATGCCTTTGCAGTATCTTTGACCATGAATATCAGACCTGATCCCTACAATAGCGGTAGTCTACATTCTGTCTTCAGCCAAAACCTACCTGAGGGTTATATCAGGCGTTATATTTCTGACAAACTGCTGCGTTTTGGCAAAGTTAACGACATGTACTTACTGGCACTACAAGGCGAAGATGGCATTGGCATTTTGCAATATGATGCTGGGATTGTACTGCCAGAACCGGAGCATATCACACTGAATGATATTCTAAGTTGGGATCAGTCAACGCCTCTTTTTCCACAACTACTCGAAACCTATTATTTAAGAGGAATGACGTCCGGCGTTCAACCTAAAGTCATGGTGCCAGCCCATCCCGAACAACGCACAGCCGTCAGGCAAAACAAGGTTATTGTAAAAAGCTTTGATGATGAATACCCACTGCTCACGGTCAACGAATATGTTTGCATGAATGCCGCTGCGGCTTGCGGTCTTAATCCGCCCAAAACTTGGCTGTCTAACAACCTTGAAAATTTTGTGATTGAACGCTTCGACCGCCAAAACGATCAGCGTCTAGCCGTTGAGGATTTTTGTGTGTTAATGGGAAAACGGGGCGATCAAAAATACCAATCAAGTTATGAAACCCTACTCAAAGCTGTCAAACTCTATACCGGACAGCAACAACAAATGACTGAGGCTTATAAACTGATAGTGTTCAATTGTCTGATTGGCAATGGTGACGCACATCTTAAAAACTTTGCACTGCAATACACCCCTGGCAAGCAAGATGTCAGACTTTGCCCACCTTATGACATCACCAACACACTGCTTTATCCTACCATTGATAATAAAATGGCGCTGAAACTGCACAAAAGCAAGACTTTTCCTGATGCGAAGGAGCTTATTAGCTTTGCTGAAAAGTTTGATATCCAAGGCCCAGCAATGATCATTGCTGAACTCGCCGATGGCATCAGTGATTACATCAATCAAAGTAATGAAATTCAGCTATTAGATGGTCTTAAAGAGGCGATAGAACAAGCACTGAGCAATGCTAAGACTGGACATTATAGTACGCAAGGGTACAGATATGATAAGAGGCGAAAGTTTGAGTGAAAAAAAGGGAAGAAGCAGTGTTCTTCCCTTCATCAATATAACCCAAATGTACGGCTCTAGAATGCATCCCAAAAGCCGCAGTGATTGGTTAAATTTACTTGCTGGCCAATACCATCATCAAAGCATTCATACGCTTAACGAAAGTCGCCGGATCTTTAAGATTACCGCGCTCTGCCAACAATGCCTGATCTAACAATACTTCAGCCCACTGCTTGAACTGGTTGTCGTCTTGCTCATCAGCAACCAACTTAACCATAGCGTGATCAGGATTCAATTCAAATACCGGCTTAGTATCCGGTGCTGCCTGACCCATTGATTCCATCAATTTGGCCATTTGAGAACCCATATCGTTATCACCAGCAACCACACAAGAAGGAGAGTCAGTTAAACGATTTGACATTCTGACTTCTTTCACAGAATCGCCCAACGCTTCTTTAACGCGCTCAACAAAACTTTGGTATTCTTTGGCGGTTTCTTCTTGGGCTTTTTTGGTTTCTTCGTCATCCATGTCATCAAGGTTCAATTCGCCACGTGTCACAGACTGTAGTGATTTGCCATCAAACTCAGTTAAATGACCCATCATCCACTCATCCATACGATCAGCCATCAACAATACTTCGATGCCTTTCTTACGGAAAATTTCTAAATGCGGGCTGTTTTTTGACGCTTCGAAGCTATCAGTAACGATGTAATAAATCTTGTCTTGACCTTCTTTCATTCGGCCAATGTAATCTTCTAAAGATACGTTTTGTACTTCTGAATCTTCATGTGAAGAAGCAAAACGGATTAGTTTAGCTACTTGTTCTTTATTGGTAGTATCTTCAGCAGGACCTTCTTTTAATGCCTGACCAAATTCATTCCAGACAATTTGATAGCTTTCTTTGTCTTTCTTGCCCATGCGCTCTAGCATCTTCAATACGCGGCTAGTACAGCCTTTACGTAAGGTCTGAGTGACTTTGCTGTCTTGCAAGATTTCACGAGAAACGTTTAGTGGCAAATCGCCTGAATCAACCAAACCTTTAACAAAACGCAGGTAAGTCGGCATAAACTGCTCAGCGTCATCCATGATGAATACACGTTGAACATATAATTTCAGACCCTGTTGACGTTCACGGTTCCACATGTCCCATGGCGCTTTCTTAGGAATGTACAACAAGCTGGTGTATTCGTTGTTGCCTTCAACTTTGTTGTGGCTCCAAACCAATGGCTCTTCCCAATCATTGCTGATGTGCTTGTAGAATTCTTTGTATTCATCGTCGGTCAAATCTGATTTTTCACGGGTCCACAAAGCAGTCGCTTTAGTCACGCCTTCCCATTCACCAGCAATGGCTTCAACTTTAACGCCCTCTGCATCTTCGCTTTCAGGCGTGCCTTCTTTCCACATCTCAACCGGCATACCGATGTGATCTGAGTACTTAGTCACAACACTGCGTAAACGACCACCGTCAACAAACTCAAGCTCTTCGTCTTTAATGTGCAAGACGATATCAGTACCACGAGTGGCTTTTTCGACATCAGCAATGGTGAAATCGCCTTCGCCAGCAGATTCCCACTCAACGCCTTGATCAGCACCAGCACCCGCTTTACGAGTACTTACAGTCACCTTGTCAGCAACGATAAAAGCAGAATAGAAACCAACACCAAACTGACCAATCATTTGTGAATCTTTGGCTTGGTCGCCAGAAAGATTTGAGAAAAACTCTGCGGTGCCAGATTTAGCGATAGTACCAAGGTGCTCAATCACTTCGTCACGGGTCATACCGATGCCGTTGTCAGAGATAGTGATGGTCTTAAGTTCTTTGTCAAAGCTGACTTTTACTTTTAAATCAGCATCGTTCTCAAACAACTCGCCGTTAGACAAGGCTTCAAAACGTAATTTATCCGCCGCATCTGAGGCATTGGACACCAACTCTCGTAAAAAGATTTCTTTATTGGAATATAAAGAATGAATCATCAAATTTAGTAGTTGTTTGACTTCAGTTTGGAAACCATGAGTTTCTTTTTGTGCTACTTCAGACATTTAAGTCGTTCCTCTCAAATATTATCTAACTAGATATTATAAAAATATGTTGGCCCAACGATCGGCCTTTTATCGTATGAAAGACAGATGGGGGTGGATGTTATTTTTTTCAAGCACCAAATGCCTTTCTGCCTGAAAAAGCATGTGTCAGGGTGGTCCCATCGACATGTTCAAGCTCTCCACCAACCGGTACGCCATGGGCAATACGGCTGGCATTAATTCCAAATTGTTGACATATTTGGGCAATATAGTGTGCCGTGGCATCCCCTTCAATGGTGGGGTTTGTCGCCAGTATCACTTCTTCAATTGGTTTACCCGGACGACTGACATCCAATCCAACCGCTTTATCAGCGCCTTTATGGTTAGCGTCCTCTAAATGCTGCTTAAGCACATCAAGACCAATTTCCATCGGCCCAATACCATCGAGCGGAGATAAATGGCCCATCAGGACAAAATAGCGACCGCCAAACTGTCCGGTTTGCTCAATCGCCACCACATCGGCAGGCGATTCAACAATGCACAATAAGCCGCTGTCTTGACGTTTAATACTGTCACACAGCTGGCATAAGTCATCTTCGGTATAAGTGCGACAAAAGTTGCAGTGACCGACGTATTCCATCGCATTAAGCAAGGCTTGGCCGAGTCGTACACCCTTGGGTCGATTGCGTTCAAGAAGTTGGAATGCCATACGTTGAGCTGATTTTGGCCCAACGCCGGGCAAACCTTTGAGGGTATCAATGAGTTCTGTCACCAACGGACTAAATTTCACAGCGATTTATCCGTGGTTCAAAATGGCATTTTAAAACCCGGCGGCATATCCATGCCACCGGTCATTTCACTCATTTGATCTTTGTTATTTTGTTCGACTTTATTAACCGCACTGTTCATCGCGGCGGCAATCAAGTCTTCAAGCATTTCTTTGTCTTCACCCAGCAGAGTATCATCAATAAATACACGGCGAACATTATGGTTGCCCAGCATGGTCACTTTTACCAATCCGGCACCGGATTCACCAACCACTTCCCTTTTAGCTGATTCTTCCTGTGCTTTTTGCATGCGCTCTTGCATTTCCTGCGCCTGCTTCATTAAATCGCCCATTCCGCCTTTAAACATATCACTCTCTACTCTGTTGCTAATTTTGCTGCTGCTTACTGGCTATAATAGCGCATAGTCTACAGCTGTCACTGGCTTAACAGATATGGGCAATTTCGTGGGTTTCAAGGGGGGAGTTGAAAAAATCCGAAAATGAACCTTTTTTAGGTTGGCCGTAGGGTGGGCACGTTTTGTGTGCCCACGCGTAACCTTGCCCCTATTGACAGACCCTTATCATTGGTTTTATCAAAGTGATTGGACACTAGAGCAACCAAAAATGAAGATTATGGTAAGTATAGTGTTCAATTTTGTTTATCAAAGAAGAGTATTTGCTGGCAAATATATTGTGCTTAATTAAATTCATTTCAAGTGCGAGATAGTCTCGACAGGTGACACCAGTATTATATAGCGATGCCCGTAGTGACCAGCAGTAGTTGCCAAAAGGTGCCATTGGGTCGTTTTCACTGAACCACAGACGACAATACAGGTAAAAAACCTGACCTGACACTTCTGGAGACACATCATGTTTAAAATTCAAACCCCGTTTCGCCTGTTATCAGGCGCTATTTTAATGTCAACTATGGTGGGCTGTTCAAACCTTGCAACCATGTTTCAACAGGAGAGTTATGAGCAATCTTCCGCAGGCAGCGGTGCCATTTTTCACAAAAAAGCTTTTACTGAACTGAATCTGTGCAACACCATGGTTCAATTCGATCTGGCCCAAGTCATTAACGTGAATGACGACAACTTTCCCGCACTAGAAATTGAACTTAACAGTGACCTTACCTACCTTACTGGTGATGAGACTCCTCCCAAACAGCTTTGTAAATTCATATCGGGTTTGGAAGAATCAATCACTAAAAAAGCCATTAAGGCACCTGAACAGCAAAAAGAAGCAAAATCATCACTGAAAAGCCCATCAGTGGTTGCCAGCCGCAATAATTTTGTGTCATACATCATGGCATTGTCTGAGCAAAAGTGCAGCGAATACAAAAAGTTTCTGGTCAGAGATAAGCAAAAAATAGGCACTCTTTTCGGTTCATTAACAACTCTGTTTGCAGGTACTTCAGCGATATTAACCCATGCCCACACGGCCAAGGTCTTTGCAGCGGCTTCTGGTGTTTCAAGTGGCATTAACTCGGTTTATGATCAAGAACGATTTGCTGCTTTGGCCATGGAAGTGATCACCGCAGGTATTGATACCCGCCGTACAGCCATTGCCAATGAAACCAAAGGGAAATTTAAAACAGGGCTCATGGAATATCCGATCAGCGCAGCTTTAGCTGATGCCATGCGTTTTCACGGTGCCTGTTCGGCGGTGACAGGTTTCGAAGTGGCTAAAGAATCAATCAATCGATTTCATAACCCTGGTGTTCTGCCATTTAATGAAGTGCTGAAAAAATTGGGGGTCGAATTAAAGGTTGGTCTGGTTAATACTGCACCTAAAGAATTAACCAAAGATACTGAGACCCCGAAATAGGACGTCTATCAACTAAAAACCTACAGGACGGTCACTTCTATTGTATCAATTTCAATGAATGGGTGTCCTGTTTGTTTTTTAAACCTGCCCTCGCAAAAACCCACCAATCACCTCAGCCACCGCCACACTATCCGCAACAGGTGCCATATGCCCTCCAGCAAAGACCTGATGGCTGGCATTAGGCAATCCAGTCGCCAACCGCTTAGCCAGAATCTTGGCCGACAATCGACTCGACTCACCTTCCATCACCAGCACTGGGCAATCATTAAATTGGTAATCATCGATGGTGCAAGGTTCGCCCATCAGCGCTTGAAAATCTAACGACACTTTGGCCATTTTATCACTGAACAGCTGTTGTACTTTACTCGGCAAAGTGGCAAAAAAACCGTCATAATTCCAGTAGTCGATAAAAGATTGGGCAGCGATTCGGGGGGAAAGGTTAACCAAGGGGTTGGCGATTTGAGTGATTTCTCGATAAGCCGCGCCCTCAATTTCATGGTTGGGGTCAAGCAGATGAAAAGCGACGGGTTCGTATAACACCATGGAGGATAGGCGGGATGCCTGTTGCATTTGCATTTTCTTTTGCGCTTTCTTTTCCACAAGGTGGGCGAGCCGTAAACCCACCGCACCACCGTAGGAGTGGCCGACGATGCTAAAACTGGCATCGCCGATCAGTGAGTCAATAATGGCCATGACGCGCTCAACTTCAGTGGTAAGTTGATAATCAGCAGCGTTAGCAACCAAGTCCGACACCTCGGGTGCATCACCGTAACCGAGTAAATCGATATTGATACAGCAAAAATCGGCGTCCAGTTGTTTGGTCAGTGCCTGCCACTGGGCACCAGTGCTTAAAGAGCTGTGCAACAGGACCACGGCAGGCCGATGTAGAGCGCCAGTGACTTTAAAACCACAGTTAAAACTCAACGCCACCGCTAGCGCAACTCAACTGGCAAGGCAAAAACGGTGTTTTCCTTAATGCCCGGATTTTCAGTGACAGTTTTACCACCACATTGTTCCAAGCGTTCAATCACTTCTTTGACCAATACCGCTGGTGCCGAAGCCCCTGCGGTGACACCAACATTGTCAACCCCTTCAAGCCAAGCCGGGTCGATAGACTCGGCATTGTCAATCAGATAAGACTGAGTGCCGAGCTTTATCGACACTTCGGCTAGGCGATTTGAGTTAGAGCTGTTTTTTGCCCCGACCACCAACACTAAATCTGATTTAGCAGCCAAATCCCGCACCGCATCTTGGCGGTTTTGAGTGGCATAACAAATATCATCTTTGCGCGGGCCGTTGATGTTGGGGAACTTTTCGCGCAATGCATCAACAATATTGCTGGTATCATCCACCGACAAAGTCGTTTGCGAACTATAGCTGAGACTATTGGGGTCTTTCACCTCGAGACTGGCCACATCAGCAACCGACTCGACCAGATAAATACCACCGTCAGCGTTATCGTATTGGCCCATGGTGCCTTCAACCTCAGGATGACCACTATGACCAATCAATACGCACTCAAGCCCTTTACGGCTCGCTCGGGTGACTTCCATATGCACTTTGGTCACCAATGGGCAGGTGGCATCAAATACTTTTAACTGACGTGCTTTGGCATCGGCTCTAACTTGCTGTGACACCCCATGGGCGCTGAAAATCACAATTTTGTCTTGCGGCACTTCATCGAGCTCTTCGACAAAAATAGCGCCACGAGCTTTTAAACCTTCGACCACAAATTTATTGTGCACCACTTCGTGACGGACATAAATCGGGTGTTCAAACAACTCAAGCGCTCGCTCAACAATGCTAATAGCCCTGTCAACCCCAGCACAAAATCCCCGAGGATTGGCCAATAAAATATTCATTTGCGTGGTTTCCTACGTAATCGATAAAATCTCAACATCAAAGGTCAACGTCTGACCCGCCAGTGGGTGATTAAAATCCACGGTGACAGAATCACCATTCACTTCTCTGACAATACCCGGTAACTCAGCGCCATTGGGCTGAGAAAAACCAATGATAGCCCCGACTTCGGCCGGTGCATCCAGCGTAAAGCGGCTGCGATCAACATAATGGATATTGTCTGGGTTAGGCAGCCCAAAAGCATCTTGGGGTGCCAACTCAAATTTCTTCTGCTGGTTAAGCGTCAAACCCAATAAACATTTTTCAAAGTTATCGGTTAAACTGCCATCACCCATGACAAATTTGGCCGGTTTGTTATTCACCCGAGTACTTTCTGCCGCAGAACCATCAGACAGGTTAATCGAGAAATGCATCACCACTTCACTTGTCGAGGTGATCACCGCTGACTCAACTGGATTATTTGTCATCACTCAATTCCTCTTTCTTATCTTCTTTGGTGCCTTCGTTATTGGTGAAGGCATCATAAATCAACAAAGCCGCACCAATGGTAATGGCAGAATCGGCAATATTAAACGCCGGAAAATGTGAGTTCTGATAAAAAACATGAATAAAATCTTCTACATAACCATAACTTACCCGGTCATACAGATTGCCCAGCGCACCGCCGAGGATCAGCGTATAAGCGCTGCCTAATAGCTTATTGCTACGTGGCATATTCTTCAGCATCCATAACAAAAACCCGCTAACAGCGATGGTGATGATGGTGAAAAACCAACGCTGCCAGCCACCGGCTTCGCTTAAAAAGCTAAAAGCAGCACCGGGGTTATGAACATGAGTAATGTTAAACACTGGCAACACTGGAATGCTAGCAGAATACTCCACCGAAGCGATAATCCACAGCTTAGTGGCCTGATCGAGCACGGCCACCACCACGGTGATCCATAACCACCACAAGCCACTGGCTTTAAAAGAAAACTTCTGATCAGGCATATAAACGTGTCTCACCCAAACCATCAATGTTAGTCACACAACGACCACACAAATCACTGTTTTGCTCGTCAGTGCCAACATCATCGCTGTAATGCCAGCAACGCTCGCACTTTTGCGCATCAGATGCTGTCACAGTGACAAACAAACCATCGATTTCGGTCGCCTCTGCATCCGCTGTTTTGGCATCAATAGGCTGAAGATCAACCTTTGATGTCAGTAACACAAAACGCAATTCGTCTTTTAATTGACTCAACACTTGATGCAACTGCTCATTCACGTACAACGTCACCTGAGCTTGCAAAGTGGCACCAACCACGTCATCACGGCGGGCTTTTTCAAGTACTCGGTTAATTTCACCACGTACCGCCAACACCTGATCCCAGTAGTCATCGCTATAAACACTTTGCTCTGCGCCTTCTACTACAGCTGGTAGACCTTGATACCAGACACCCGTTAAGACAAACTCATCACGTTCACCCGGTAGTTCATTCCAGATTTCTTGCGAGGTAAAGCTCAATACCGGCGCCATCCAACAGGTCATTGCCTCAGCAATATGATACAAAGCGGTTTGACATGAACGACGAGCCAGACCATCGGTCTTACCGGTGTACTGGCGATCTTTAATCACGTCTAAATAGAAGCTGCCCAATTCAACCGTACAGAAATTCATCAGCTTCTGTGCCACTTGATGGAATTGGTATTGATCGTAAGCCTCAATAATTTCAGCCTGTAAAGCCGCTGTACGTCTAACAATCCAACGATCCAATTCAATCATATCGCCATGAGCCACCATATCGGTCACCGGATTAAAGCCACTCAAATTAGACAATAAGAAACGTGAGGTATTACGAATACGACGGTACATATCCGCCGCGCGTTTGAGGATTTCATCTGAAACGGTCATTTCAGCGGTATAATCAGCCGAAGAGACCCATAAGCGCAAAATATCAGCGCCCATTTTATTGACCACGGTCAAAGGCGCGATAACGTTACCGATAGACTTTGACATCTTACGGCCCTGCGCATCCACAGTAAATCCATGGGTCAATACCTGGCGATAAGGGGCAACACCATTCATCGCCACGCCAGTCATCATTGATGACATAAACCAGCCGCGATGCTGATCAGAACCTTCGAGGTATAAATCTGCGGCTTTGCCAATTTCATCTCGTGCGTCAACCACACAAGCATGAGTTGAACCAGAATCAAACCACACATCCAAGGTATCTGACACTTTGACAAAATCATTGGCATCATCGCCAATCAACTCGGACGCTTCCAAGTCAAACCATGCCTGAATACCTTCTTTTTCGACCCGTTGTGCCACCTCTTCAATCAATTCTTGTGAACGTGGGTGCAACTCACTGGTGTCTTTGTGAACAAACAAGGCAATTGGCACACCCCAGGTACGTTGACGGGAGATACACCAGTCAGGACGACCCGCGACCATTTGCTGAATCCGGCTTTCGCCCCATTCGGGGATCCACTGGGTCTTTTCAATTTGCGATAATGACTGCTGGCGCAAACCATTTTCTTCCATAGAAATAAACCACTGCGGTGTGGCGCGGAAGATAATTGGCGTTTTATGACGCCAGCAATGAGGATAACTGTGCTCATAGGCATGGTGATGTAATAAAGCGTCTTTTTCTTTAAGCACTTCAATCACATGGGCATTGGCTTTAAACACATGTTCACCAGCAAATAACTCAGTGCCTTCAACAAATACGCCATTGGCGCCCACCGGATTGGCCACTTCCAAATCGTATTGCTTACCCACCACGAAATCTTCCTGACCATGGCCAGGTGCAGTATGAACACAACCAGTACCCGAATCAGTAGTAACATGGTCACCCAAAATCAGTGGTACCTGAATGGCATAAAATGGATGATTGACCGAAACCAATTCAAGGTCTTTACCTTTACAGTAACCCAGTGCATGGAAATGCTCGATACCACAACGGTCCATCACATCTTTGACCAAATCAGACGCCAGCACCAAACGTTTTTTGCCATTTGGCGTTTCAACTTGTACCAAGGTATATTCGACTTTTGGGCTCAGTGAAATGGCTCGGTTAGCAGGCAAAGTCCATGGGGTGGTGGTCCAGATAACCACTGAAAGTGGACCTTCGCCAATGTGGCCTTCAGGGTGTTTAAAGCGCTCAGCCAACTCTTCTTCATCCACCGCGGTGAATTTAACGTCGATGGCTGGAGATTTTTTATCTTGATATTCTACTTCTGCTTCGGCCAGTGCCGAGGCACAATCTGTACACCAATGAACCGGCTTAAAGCCTTTGTGAATATGACCTTTATCGAGGATTTTGCCCAATGAGCGAATGACGTTGGCTTCAAAGTCAAAATCCATGGTCAGATAAGGTTTATCCCAATCACCGAGTACACCGAGGCGAACAAAATCGGCTTTTTGACCTTCGACCTGTTTAGCGGCGTACTCACGACATTTGACTCTAAATTCTGCGGCGCTGATTTTTTTGCCTGGTTTACCGTGTTTCTTTTCGACCATCAACTCAATCGGCAGACCGTGACAATCCCAGCCAGGGATATAAGGCGCGTCAAAATCTGACAAGGTTTTGGCTTTAATAATAATATCTTTAAGAATTTTGTTGACCGCGTGGCCAATATGAATGCTGCCGTTGGCGTATGGAGGGCCATCGTGCAAAATAAACTGTGGTTTACCGGCTTTAGCGGTTCTAATCGCTTTATAGAGATCTTTTTGTTGCCAGTTTTTAAGCATTTTCGGCTCTGCGTTGGCCAGATTGCCACGCATCGGAAACCCCGTTTGGGGCAAATTCAATGTCTGTTTATAATCACTCATTAGTGTTGCTCTTCCGCCTTGCTGTTATCTAAGCTGTCAAAAAAAATTGTTTTGCTTGGCTGACATCGTGCGCTATCTGCGCTTTTAATGCCTCAAGCGAATCGAACTTGCGTTCATCGCGCAATTTGTGATGCAGTATCACTTCAATTTGTTGGCCATAAATTTGCCGTGAAAAAGCAAACAAATGGACTTCTAATAATGCTTTGGTACCGTTGACCGTCGGTTTATTACCAACATTGGCCACACCGTCAAATTCATGGTCATCATCGCCGATGATCACCCGTACAGCAAATACGCCATGTACTGGTGAAACGCTGCGCTTAAGGGCCACATTGGCGGTTGGAAAACCAATGGTACGGCCTTTTTTATCGCCATGAGACACCCTGCCGCTGATGCTAAACGGGTGCCCAAGCATCGCTTTGGCTTGGTCAAACTGGCCTTGCTCCAGCAATCCGCGAATGGCGGTGCTGCTTATCCGACAATTTTCGAGTCGATAGCTTTGGGTGTCTGACACTTTAAAACCGAGCTTAGTGCCCGCCTCAGCCAACATCGAGAAATTGCCTTGGCGCTTATTACCGAAACAAAAATCATCGCCAATAATCAAATGGCTAATATCCAACTGCTTAACCAACAGCTGTTCGATAAACGCCATCGCATCCATAGAGGCGAAGGCATGATTGAATTTGACACACAAAACCTGATCAACACCAAGATGGCGCAAACGCAAACACTTATCCCGCAGTCGATATAACCGCGCGGGTGACTGGTCTTTGAGAAACAGCTCTTTTGGCTGAGGCTCAAACAGCATCACGGTAGACTTTACCCCCAATGCTTTGGCCTGTTTAATCGTGCCTTCAATAACCGCCTGCTGGCCCTGATGAACGCCGTCAAAATTACCAATCGTCATCACCGACCCACGATGATGCGCTTTGATATTATGTATTCCTCGGATTAGCTCCATTTGCGCCCACTTATCTCGTGTAACTATTCAGCGCACTCATCTTACGCCCCATAACGGCGTTATTGTCGTACTCAAACAGTTGCATATGACCTATATGCGCCTATTTTCCGTGCGACAATGCCTTGTTCTGAAGCGAAATCTAAGCACGCTGAACAGCTACACATTTGTTTAGCTGATTGTATAAAACTAAAAACGTCGGATTATACCCCGTAATGGGTGAATGATCAGCAACGATTTTGCCTTACGCAACAACGATTTTGCCTTACGAAGATTTAAAATCCGCCAAGCGAACCCCCAACAGCACCAAAACAGCCAGATAACTTGCTGCCCCACAACCAATATAAAACATCAGCCAACTAATTTTGCTCAACAAGTCCATATCATACCAAACTTGTATGGCTGGAGTGATGGTCAGTAACACCACCGCCATCGCGCTCACCGCCAGCAATAATTTGGCGAAAAAGCGCAAAGTTAACGCCGAAAACTGATAGACCTGTTGCTGCTTGAGGCCACGATAAAGCAAAAAGGCATTTAACGTCGCTGACATCGCGGTGGCCAATGCCAACCCGACATACGCTAGAAACTGCACCAAAATTAGATTGAGCACCATATTCGCCACCATCGCAATAATCCCAAAGCGCACCGGGGTTTTAATGTCCTGACGAGAATAATAACCCGGTGCCAACACCTTAATCATCATATAACTGAGCAAACCACAGGCATAAGCGATTAAGCTGTGCGACACCATCTCAACCGCCGACTCGCTAAATTCACCTCTTAAATACAATACTGCAATAATCGGCTTGGCCATGATCATCAATCCAACCATCGCTGGCGCGCCCATCACGGCAATAAAACGGACGCCCCAGTCCATGGTACGACTAAATTGTTGTGGGTCGTTATTGACATGCTGGCGCGACAAGGCGGGTAAAATAACGGTCGCAATGCCGATACCAAACAATCCCAGCGGAAACTCAATCAGTCGGTCGGCGTAATATAACCAACTGATTGAACCGGTCACCAAAAACGACGCAATGATGGTATCGACCAGCAAATTAATTTGGTTTACTGACACACCAAAAATCGCAGGCAACATTAGGGTGCGAATTTTTTTAACTTGCTCATCGTGCCAGGCCCAACGGGGTCGAACCAACAGGCCCTGCTTGGCCAGAAATGGCAATTGAAACAAAAACTGCACCAGACCACCGATAAACACCCCAATGGCCAGAGACATCGCTGGCACCTCGAAAGAAGACGACAATAACCACGCACTGACAATAATCGCAATATTGAGCAATACCGGAGTAAAAGCGGCGGCAGCAAATTTATTGTAGGTATTGAGGATCGCCCCGGACAGGGCAACCAAAGAGATGAACCACAGATAAGGAAAAGTGATTTTAAGCATCAGGCTGGCCATTTCAAACTTGCCTTCGCCGGTGCCGTTAAACCATTGCAAAAACCAGTTAAAGCCAAATACCGCCACAATCACCGAAGAACCCAAAACCCCCAACAGGGTCACGATAGTCACCACCACGCCCAAAGTGCCAGAGACTTTGGCAAACAACTCTCTGACGGCATCGTCACCGTGTTTTTCTTTCACTTCAGACATCACAGGCACAAAGGCTTGAGCAAAGGCCCCTTCGGCGAATAGTCGGCGCAGAAAGTTAGGAATGCGATTAGCGAAAAAATACACATCGGCGCCAGCACTGGTGCCGACCATGGTGGCGATCACCACATCCCTGACCAATCCGAGCACGCGTGATATCATGGTCATTACACTGACGATGAGGCCCGATTTAAATAATGTTTTTGACAAGTCTTTACCTGAATATAGTTAGTGGATGTCAGGCCTGGCGATCGTTACAAACGGGCGACGGCAAAATAGAGGCGATAGTATAACGTGAGCGGGCGACAGATTCGATGCAAAAATCTATCACTGATCAGATAAAGCGTTTGACAATTGCCAATAAAACAGGCATATTCCTCCGCCTTAATAGAATTGGGTTTAAATATTTTAGGAGTTTCCATTGGCTAACAGTAAGTCAGCAAAGAAACGTGCGGTTCAGTCAGAAAAGAACCGTCAACATAACGCAAGTCGTCGTTCAATGATGCGTACTTTCTTAAAGAAAGTAAACGTCGCTATCGAAGCTGGCAACAAAGAAGATGCAACGACTGCTTACACAGCAGCTTTGCCTGTTTTAGATCGTTACGCCACTAAAGGTCTGATACATAAAAATAAGGCATCTCGTCATAAGAGTCGCCTTAACAGCAAAATCAAAGCCATGGCTTAAAAGTTTTGCTGCTATAAATCAAAAAACCGCCTTTGGGCGGTTTTTTTTTGATTTAAAGCAGCAAAACTGGATTTCGCTTCGCGAAGAAAAACATTGCCGTAGGATGGGTGAAACCCATCAATTTTGGCCGAAGCCTTTGTTCTTGATGGGTTTCACCCATCCTACCGCATATAAATCAGGTAGATCGCAAAGCCCAATATTGGAAGGAGTAATATCCAAAACTTGGTAAAATTTCGACACCCTAGGTAAAACCCATCAAGTCTGCTGTTTCGACAACCGAGCAACTTCTCTCGGATACAAACTCCCCATGCTTCGTTATGGGTTTGATATTGTCTGCGAGATCTCTTCGTTCGAGGTTGGTCTTTATCTGGTGCTTTTTTTCACCGCAGGTGATCCATCTTTTTCGCCCTGTCGCGAGGAACGAGCGACAGGGCGAAAAAGACTTTATTCAAACTTTTTGAGCACCGCCGCAATTTTCTTCGGTGAAAACGGTTTAACAATAAACCCCTTCGCCCCATTTTCGATAGACTCCTTCACATTATCAACCGTGCTGTGAGCTGAAATCATCACCACATTCACTCTGGGGTTAACTTCATGCAATTGTCTTAGCACTTCGTTGCCATCAAAGTCAGGTAATTCGATATCTAAAAATACAATGTCAGCTTGTTCCTGCTTAAATAACCTGACACACTCGCCACCACTAGCGGCTTCTCTTACTGTCCGAACGCCAAGATGAGACAATGTTTGCCGCAAAAAACTACGAACCGTACTCACGTCATCAACAATCAATATAGATTGTCCTGGTTCCTGCCCAATCAAGTTATTAGCCATACGTTGTTTTCCTGTGTAAATTCCCTTGAATTTGTCTCTTGATCAAAATATAGCAAGGATTCTTACTTTTTATAATAACTATCTACAACTAATCTCTACTTTCTCACTCTTTTCTTTTATACAAACGTCCTGAGCTATGTTATTTTATCCATTAGTGGCAATCGAAAAAAACACCGCCCACTTTCAAACTTGGTATCCCAAGATAAGTACTTCAAGGACAAGTGTAATTACAAGGTAATCAGAGAAATGGCAATAGAAATAAAACGACAAGGGTTACTCGGCAAGGATGATTCAAAAATTGGCAAGAAAAAGCCAAAAACTCAGCCAGGCTCTGCTCCGACAAAACCAGCACAAGGTCCCCAAACCCAAAGACCACAATCAAGAAATGCGAAAAAAAGCCAAGCCAAAAAAGGCAGTGGCATTTTCAAAAAAATCCTGCAAAGTTTTTTTCTGCTATTGCTGATTGGTTTAATCGTCGTCCCTAAACCACAATTGATCATTTACAAAAAACTCAGCTTGGTGGCCCAAAGCGTCTACCTACCGGGCTGGTTTGGTGCCCCAGGAAAATTTCTCGATTCAAACCAACGGGTGATCATCAATAAATCCCTTGGGCTGGTCTATTTATGCTTTAGCATTGAGCAGCCCAAAGAAAAATGTAATCGCTTCCAGTTTCTTGAACAAAAAGGGCTGTTTTCAGCGATTAGTCATTACTTGGATACGCAGAGTTTAAATTAGCCTAGCGGTGGTTTATGTACGACGATAAATCACCC
Source organism: Phenylobacterium sp. (assembly GCA_047617105.1). Lineage (GTDB taxonomy): Bacteria > Pseudomonadota > Gammaproteobacteria > Enterobacterales > Alteromonadaceae > JABSOG01. The sequence continues at coordinate 16,498 of JBLGCB010000050.1, forward strand.
GCCGCATTAGCTGGAAAACCCCCACCATGGCCACACCCACACCAAGCATATCAACCAGCATTACCTGTGACCAACTTGAGAACAACACCCCGGCAAGAATATAAAGAAACGGCTTTAACTCATACAACTCTCGCCAGTTACCTCCATCGTGTTTGCGTTTAAATATCTGATCTTTGCGTCGGTTATCTGAGCGCAATACCCACATCACCGCACCAGCGGCAAAAAAACACACGCCAGAGAACGACGTCAATAATGTCTGAAAATGGCTAATGGCGACAATGCCAAGGGTCATATGAAAATAGGGGAAAGCTTCGTAGATGATCTTTGGGTAACCGGATTTAAAAAGGTGTGGCGTTGAAGGGCCCGATTTCGAATGAATGGAACGGGTTTTGCGATTGTCTTGGTTATTGTCTTGGTGATTGTGTTTGTTGCTATAGATGACCATAATTCAGCTCCTTTGCTATATATGGTTGGCTTTGATACTGGTGTGCACGGCTTGCCTGTTACACAGTTACCCCACTAAGCCCCCTAAAACAAGACTTCACAACGACTGAATAACAACAAGCACACCGCGTTTAATTCACTATAGTTCAAATTGCCAGCAACTCAAGCCGAAAATTCAAAGCCCATTAAACGATTCAAAAGCACCTCTATTTGCCACCTCTGAGCGACAGTTTGCTCAACTCAATACCTTGTCTTATTGATTTGATAGAACAAATAATCTCATCAACAATGTGACTCTCAACACAAGGGTGCTCTTCTTCTTCAATCGTTGCCAGTAACGAATCCAACATCACTTCTTTCACATTCATACATTCCTCCAAATCACTAGGGTTTTTATACGGACACTAGATAGATATCGGACAATTAACGAAAAAGGTTAGCGGTAAAGATGAGAAAAGACCGATCCAATGTTATATTGACCATCTTAAATATTAAATGAGCCGTTGAACCATGCCTATAACATCCCGCTTAAACCAGATACTCAAGGTGATATTACTGCCACTGACCTTATTGATGTTACTGTGCAGCACAGCCACTACTTTCGCTGCCAGCGAAATTTACCTCGTCAGACATGCCGAAAAACAAGTGGATGGCACCCGTGATCCGGCGTTAACCCAAACAGGTCACCAAAGGGCACAATGGCTGGCCAACTGGTTGAAAGGCAAAAACGTACAACACATTTACAGTACCAACTACCAACGAACGCAACAAACCGTCGCTCCGCTGGCCCAACAAACGGGTTTGACCGTACGCGCTTATGATCCACGCCAACTGGCACAGTTTGCAGCTACCCTAAAACAAACCACCGATAAAACCAATGGCATTGTTGTCGTGGTCGGTCACAGCAATACCACCCCACAACTGGTGCAGTTACTCGGCGGTGATGCAGGTAACCCGATTGTCGAATCAGAGTACGACCGAATTTATCACCTTACGCTAGACCCAACACAGAGCCTCAACGATAACAAAATTAAAACCCAGCGATTTAATTCACAAACCAAATAAAAAGCCTAATCCATGGATAATCAACAAAAGTATCAACGAATTTGGCAGACCGTCAGAGCCATTCCGGTGGGCAAAGTCGCCAGTTACGGCCAAATCGCCGACCTAGCGGGTTTACCCGGGCGCGCTAGGCTGGTGGGAAAATCACTCTCTCACGTGCCTGAGGGCCAGCAGGTGCCATGGTATCGAGTATTACGTAGTAGCGGTCAGCTTGCTTTTGCCAAAGGCTCTGAGCAGGCTGAGGTGCAAACCGGACTGTTACAACAAGAAAACGTCGTAGTGCTCAATAACCGAGTAAAACTGGCACAATTTCAATGGCAACCCGACTTGGCTGAATTGTTGTTTGGCTTGGAGTTTTAGAGACACATATTTCTTTGCTTAGTACCGCAGTCATCTGGCGAAATTCCACTATACTTTTAGTGTTTATTTTACACCAGATCCGTTAAATTCATTTAAGGTGGTTTATTGATGAAACTTGCCGGTTTCACTGTTACAGAAGTTATCTATTCGTTTGAGGACACCGTCGTCGCCCGGGCGTTAAGCCCTTTAGAGGGCCTTGATAACGAGTCGGTGATCATTAAATACCAGAATACCGAGTATCCATCAGTAGAATTGGATGCCCAATGGAAACATGAATTCCGGGTATTACAAACCATCGATTCTCCTTCTGTGGTCAAAGCCAAAGCTCTGCTTCATAATAATAATAGCCATATTTTGGTACTCGAAGATTTTTCTTCCACCAGCTTGGCTTGGCTGATCCAACAAGATACCCTCACCTTCACCCAACGGCTGCAAATCGCCTGTCAACTGGTGGTCGCGCTCAGTGAAGTGCACAAACACCACTTAATACACCGCGATATTGCGCCTAAAAATGTCCTTATCGACCCACAAACACTGACCATTAAGCTGTGTGATTTTGCGCTGGCATCAACATTAACCCGAGAACAGCCACAAATCAAAAACACCCGATTATGGGGCACGCTCGAATATATGTCACCAGAGCTAACCGGGCGCACCAATCTCGATGTCGATTTTCGCAGTGATTTTTATTCATTGGGGGTCAGCCTCTACGAGCTATTTTGTGGCCGTAAACCCTTTGTCTTTGATGACCCGATGACTCTGCTCCACTCTCACATCGCCCGGTTACCTGAACCATTGGATCTGGTCGATAACAAAATCTCCATCGAAGTATCTGCGATTGTGCTCAAATTACTGGCCAAATCGCCGGATGATCGCTACCAAAGCAGTTACGGCTTGCTGGCCGATTTAAAAGACTGCCTAAAGCAATGGCAAACCAAAGGTCAGATAGACCATTTTACCGTCGGTCAGAGTGATATCTCTGAACGATTCAGCATCTCGCAGCGTATTTATGGCCGAGATAAACAGCTACAGGACATTATGGCGGCCTTTGACCGCGCCAGTGTCGGTCAGGCAGAGCTTATTTTAGTCGGCGGTTATTCCGGGATTGGTAAATCTGCGCTGGTCAACGAACTGCATAAACCCATTGTCGCCAAACGCGGCTTTTTTAGCAGTGGTAAATGTGATCAATACAACCGCAACCAACCTTATGTCGCACTGATTCAGGCATTTGGTGCGTTAATGAGCCAATTGCTTAGTGAAGGCGAAGACAGATTACGTTACTGGCGCGGAAAACTACAAACAGCACTGGGCAACAATGCAGCGGTGATCGCCGAAATCATTCCTGATTTGGTGCGACTGATTGGCGAGATCCCCGATTTACCCGAACTGCCACCCGCAGAGACCGAAAAACGCTTTCATATCACTTTCAGCCATTTTGTTAAAGCGCTGTCATCTAGCGGTCACCCGCTGGTGATATTTCTCGATGATTTACAATGGTCTGACGTGCCCACCCTCAGGTTGCTTGAACAACAAATCATCAGCAACGAAAGCAATGCGGTATTGATCGTTGGTGCTTATCGCAACAACGAAGTCAAACAGGGTCACCCGTTACTCACCACCTTGCAAAATATCGAACTGGCCCAAGGCAAAGTAAAATCGTTATTTTTAGATAATCTATCACCCACCCATGTAGCGCAATTAATCGCCGATTCTTTTCATTGCACGCTGAGTGATGCGCAACCACTGATGGATTTGTGTATTGAAAAGACCCAGGGCAACCCGTTTTTTCTCAACCAGTTTCTGGCCACCTTGTATGATAATGGCGATATTCGTTACAACCGCAAAGGCGGCGCATGGCAGTGGGACACTGGTGATATTCAGCGCCAAGACATGACCGACAATGTGGTTGAGTTGATGGCGGGTAAATTGCGTAAGCTGACCCCAGCGACGCAAAAACTATTATCGCTGGCCGCGCACCTTGGTAACCGCTTTAATCTGCACCAATTATCGATCGTTTACGAACATGACGTGTTAAAAACCTCTGAACATCTATGGCCTGCGCTACATGCTAACTTGGTGTTGCCACTGGATGAAAATTATAAATTTAACCAAGATGTCGACACCATCAGCGAAGCCCGCTATCGTTTTTTACATGATCGGGTGCAACAAGCCGCTTATTCACTGGTTGACGAAAAAGCCCGTAAACCACTGCAATTAAATATTGGTCGGTTATTGTTACTCCACACCCCAGCAGAAGACCTCGATAACCAGCTATTTAACATCTTAGAGCCACTGAACAACGCCCGTGAACTGATCACCGACCCGGCAGAAAAAGCCCGGGTATTGGCGTTAAATGTCCGCGCTGGTATCAAGGCTAAAAGCGCCTCAGCGTTTCAGGCATCCGTCAGTATGTTACGCATTGCCAAAGCCTCGCTGGTCGAAGATGCTTGGCAACTGCACCCTAACCAAACATTGACGGTTTTCAAAGAATTATCCGAAGCAGAATATTTGGCGGGCAACTTCGACGCAGCCGATTTGTTGTACGCCGAAGGTATCAACGACGCCGACGATATTCTGGCCAAAATCACCCTGATTTTAGTCAAGTCTGAGCAATACCAGTTACAAACCAAATTCCCCGAGTCCGTTCATGCGCTGATCACTGGTCTTAATCTACTCAATGACGACCAATCCGACAGTGAAACCATTTCGGCCGAACAGTTACCGCAACTGTTCAGTGACGTTGAAAGTATGTTGGCCCAAAGTGATACCAAATCTCTGCTGGCACTGGATGAAATGACCCGCCATGAACATCTGATGGCGATGCAACTTCATGCTAACTTGCTGTCAGGACTCTATTTAACCGGACGTTTCCAGTCCTTTGGTCTCAGTGCCTGTAAGATGGTATTACTAACGCTAAACCATGGTCAAAGTGATTTAAGTGCCATTGGCTACCGCTCTTATATGGTGGTCATGGCGATGATGAAAGAACCCTACCCCCGTTGTTATCAGATGGGTCAACTGGCGGTCGAACTCGCCGACCATCGGGGTAATAAATACCACCGCTCATCGGTTTATCAATATTTTTCTGGTGGTTACCAGCACTGGTGCGAGCCATTGCAAAACGCTTTTGCTTATCTAGAGCAAGCAATTAAGTGGGGTCAAGAAGGCATCAATCTGGTATATGCCTGTTATTCGGTGGTGCTGGTCAATATACTCAAGGCCATCAAAGGGGTTAATCTGGCCAAGTTGGAGCAGGAGATCACTCAGGGGCTGGATTTCATGAACCAGAGCCACCAGAATGCCTCTGCCAACTACGTGCTGTTCAGCTCCTTACAGCCAATATTAGCATTACAAGGCAAAACCCCTGACCCGTTATGTTTTGATGACGAAACGGTATCGGTCAATCAGTTTTTTAAAGGTGACTATACCACCCCGTCCATGGAACTGGCACTCTACAGTTATGCGATGATCCGCCATGCCTACCTGATGAACAACCGCTGCCTGCAACAACAGTTTATTAAAAACTTGCCAGTGGTGAATGCGCTGATGCCAGACAGTCCATTAATGACCGAAAGCACCTTTTATACCGCATTGAGTCTACTGAGCTTTGCTGTACCTGGCGAACGGGCTTTTATCGACAATATCATTCAAAGTAAAAATCTCGCCAGTCAAATCAAACAATGGGCCAATTTTTGTCCACAAAATTATGAGCATAAATATCTGATTGTCGCCGCCGAAATCGCCCGAGTCAGCGGTGATGTCAACTCCGCCATGGGCTTATATGACCGCGCCATTGAAAGTGCTGAAAAAGCCGGTTTTATCCAATGCGAAGCCCTAGCCAACGAACTCTATGCCAATTTCTGGCTCAATCAGAACCAATCCCGGGTCGCGAAAACCTTTATCAAAGAAGCCCATTATCTTTACCAACACTGGGGCGCCATCGCCAAATGTAACTTGATTGAAGAACAATGGCCCAAGGTCTCGTTTAAATTTGCCGAAAAAACCTCTGGCAGTTATGAGCGCACCGTTAACGACGTCACCTCGCATACAATGTCCTCAAGCAACGCCAGCCAGCTGGATATTCACTCGTTACTTAAAGCCAACCAATTATTGGCCGAAGAAATTCACATTGATTCATTGCTCGAAAAAATGATGATGATTCTGCTCGAAAATGCTGGAGCCCAACAAGGCGCTATCGTATTCGACCAGGACAGTCAGTTACGGGTTGAAATTATCGGTCGCCATAATACCTTGGACGGCGGTGTCACCCACGAATTACTCAACGCAACACTCGCCGAGACCTGTGCCGAAGACCCGCCGATGTTACCAGATTCACTGCTGCGTTATGTTCAGCAAACCCAAGAAACTCTGCTGCTGAACGATCCGGCCGAAGATCAGCGTTTCTCTCATAATAAATATCTGCAACGATTGCAGCCCAAATCCGTACTAGTACTGCCTATCATCGGCCAAGGCAAGCTGGTGGCCATTGTTTATCTTGAAAACAACTTAACTAAGCAGGCTTTTACCCCACAGCACCTTGAAACCCTTGAATTGCTCGGCTCACAGGCGGCGGTATCACTAATGAACGCCTGGTTGTACGACAGCCTTGAAGAAAAAGTCAGAAAACGCACAGAACAGCTCAACAGCGAAAAAGACAAAGCCGATAAGGCCAACGAAACCAAATCGCTGTTTTTGGCCAATATGAGCCATGAAATTCGCACCCCGCTGACCACGGTCATCGGTTTTGCTGAAGGTATCTTATTTGATGACATTGAAGAGGCCGATCACCATCAGGCGATTCAAACCATTGCCAACAGTGGCAAACATTTATTATTGTTGATCAATGATATTCTCGACTTTTCAAAAATTGAAGCGGGTCAGCTACTGGTTGAAATGCTCGATGTCAATATCATCGAAATGCTGACCAACCTCGAATCACTCACCAATGGCATGGTCAAATCAAAAGCAATTGATTTCACCATCGATTTAGAATTGCCGCTACCAGATGTGATCTCTACCGACTCAACCCGACTCAATCAAATTCTGCTTAATCTGCTTTCTAATGCGGTCAAATTTACCGAGGTTGGCGGCGTCACCCTGAAGGTCTTTACGCTTGGTGAACAACTGATATTTGAAGTGTCAGACACTGGTGTGGGGATCAAAAAAGAAAGCATTGGCGCGTTATTTTTTGCCTTCGAACAAGCCGACAAAACCGTGCAACGCAAATATGGCGGGACCGGGTTGGGACTGACCATTTCCAAAAGCCTGGCCCAGATGCTCGGCGGTGATATTGTTGCCAAAAGCGAACTTGGCAGCGGCAGTACCTTCACCGTTACCATTGACCTGAACACCGTCGAACAAACCCAAACTATCAATTCACTTGAAGCCTTACAGGATTACCGCAGTGCCATTGTCGGTGCCTCCAATACACCAGTATCACAACTTGACGGCAATATTCTGGTGGCCGAAGATCAACCAGAGAATTTACAGCTTATTGTCAAAATACTCGAAAAAATGGGCCTTAGTGTGACTGGCACAGCTAACGGCAAAGAAGCCTTTGAAGCCTATCTAACCGATGATTTTGACCTTATTCTGCTGGATATTCAGATGCCTATCATGGATGGCCTTGAAACGCTGGATATGTTGACCTCAATCAGTAATTCCACCCCAGTGATTGCCTTAACCGCCAACGCCATGAAACATGAAGTCGACGAATACTTGCGCATTGGTTTTGATGATCACCTCGCCAAACCCATTGAGCGCAAAACCTTTATTAGCAAAATCAGCCATTACCTTGGCCAGAGCAGCGATTTTGTCGACGTTGAGCTAAGCGCTAACGAACTGCTCGAACTACAGCAACAATTTGAAGCCAATTTGCCGCAATACCTTGATAGTCTGGCCGAGAACTTACGCAATAAAGATTGGCCTGCGTTACAACGAGATGCTCATTCGCTTAAAGGGGCCGCCAGCACTTTAGGTTATATCGAACTCAGTGAGGCGGCAGGTTTACTCGAAGGTAAGCTTAAAGCTGATGATTTGGCACCAGTGGAACAGGATGTGTCACAGTTGCTGGCTTTAGCTGATGGCAAGTTAACGACTCAGGAAAGTGATTTGACTTCGTAAGTTATCAACCTGACTGAGGATATCGGTATATTTATTGGCCGCTTACTGGCAATAATAATGCCCATCTAGACTGGCATTTCAACAATCCGCCAATAATGCTCAATCAAATTCAGTGCGGTCAGAAAACCCTGCTCCATCTTGGATTTAACCATATAACCAGCAACATGAAGACCAAAGGCCGCAATACGGTCTTCTTCGGCTTTGGAAGTGGTTAAGATAAAAACAACAGCATCCTGTAATGCCTCGTCAGCGCGCACTTCGGCTAAAAACTCCAGCCCATTCATTCTCGGCATGTTGATATCAAGCAAAATAATATAAGGTTTATTGAGACGGTTGCTTGAGCCATCACGCAACATCGCCAACGCTTCAATGCCATCTTTGGCCCGATGCAATTTATTGGCGATTTTCAGCTTGTTCATTGCCCTTTCAATCCCTTTGGCATCAATATCATCATCCTCAACCACCAGTATTTCCATCGGTTTAGTGTCTATATTCATAACATACCTATTTATAATAATTGTTATCAGCTCAAGACCTTTTTGGCCAAAATACCTGTTATAACATCTGCATTCGCAGGACCCGCAATATGATAACCTTGCAACATATCACATCGATGTTGCTTTAAAAAATCAACCTGTTGTTGGTTTTCAACCCCTTCAGCCACCGCTTTAATCGACAAATTATGGGCCATCGCAATAATGCTTTTCACCATGCCTTCGGCGGCTTTATCCACCCCGATACCACCAATAAAACAAGGATCTATTTTTAACCATGCCAGCGGCAACGAACATAACACTGCCAAAGACGAATAACCCGAACCAAAATCATCTATCGCAATCAATACTCCAAGCGCATGAATCTGGTTTAATACCTCGGCGACCAACTCAGGCGCAGATGACAAACAGTCTTCGGTGATTTCCACCACCAGCTGTTGTGGCGCGATTGAAATTTGGGTCAACAATACGCTTAACTGCTCAACAAATTTGGCCGATTGTAACTGCATTAATGACACATTAATCGTCACCATCAACGGCGGCTCACTGGCCAAATCTGCTGACCATAACTCGTTCTGTTGGCAGGCCGTGAGTAACACCCAAGCACCAATACCATTGATCAAACCCAGGTCTTCGGCAATGGCAATAAACTGAGATGGCAATATCGGCCCCAGCAGTGGATTATGCCAGCGTATCAATGCTTCTGTCGCCATCACTCTACCCGTATCTGCCTCAACCAACGGTTGGTAATGTAAGCTCAACTCTTGGTGTGATAAAGCATCGTTTAAGGCCGTCTCTAGGGCATGACGGTCCACCACCAGCCGTTGCATCTCACTAGAGAAAAAACGAAAGCCATTACGTCCGCCATTTTTCACTGCATACATCGCCGCATCGGCAGCCTTCATCAATGAATCGCAATCTTTTCCACAATGCGGATA
>JBLGCB010000051.1:0-25802 GCA_047617105.1 Phenylobacterium sp.
ATTTCAATGCGTTACCCGAATTTCGCTATTGAAATGCTATATCAGACAAAGCGACGCCTCCTGTTGTAAGTCTAATATAAACAAGTATACGAAGAAGGCGGTAATACTCTTACCGCCTTTTTTGTGCCTTGGATTTGGTGACGCTTGAGGCGCCATCAAATCCAAGTCACAAAAAAGTAGATCTGCTGCGCAGTGCTAAAAAACTTCTCTGATTTATGAAAAACCTTAACGAAGCGATCTCGACGCCCCCATAAACCTATAACGAAACCCCACAAACCCTAAACCTCGCTATGGAATGGCGTAGGGTGGTCACGCTTTTTGTGCCCACGCGTGACCTTCCAGCCATCGACTGACCCATATAGTGACCTCCCAGCCATCGGCTGACCCATAACGAAACAATCCCAACCCCTCAAAACGACCTCCCAAACCCAAACGATCCCAACCCCTCAGAACATCCTCCCAAAACGATCGGCAAACGATCCGCAAACGATCTCAAAGCGGCAATCCCTCACCAAAACAGACGGTAAAAGTTGCCGCCTGGCAATCAGCGCGGCAAACCCGTCAGCAGCCGAAAAACTTTAATCTTTTTTTCAAAATTATTTCTAGATAACCCCAAAAACCCACTTTTTTCGGCGACTTTAGCTTTTTTTTATAAAAAAATTAAAGTTTTAAACCCTTTAAAAACAGTCACTTAATAGTACTTTAGGATTTAATTAAAAATAAATTAAAAAAAACGCTAAAGGTTTCCTTAGGGTCGCCGATAGCCTACATGAAGCAAAATCACTTTTGAATCTTGATTTCCAAAGGTCAGTGTTTAAAAAGCGTTTGCTATCATTACTACTTGTGGAACATCGATTTGCCTTGTCACCTTACAATCATTCGGGCGTTTGTAAGTCACTGCCAAGGGATCACGAATCTTTGAACCCTATTTAAAAAACAACAGGAGGCTATCATGGCTGTTTTTGTAAACACTAATGTATCGAGCTTAAATGCTCAAAGACAAATGCAGAAATCAGGTTCAACTCTGGATACTGCTTTTCAACGTTTATCATCTGGTCTTAGAATCAACAGCGCCAAAGACGATGCTGCGGGTATGCAGATCGCCAGTCGTTTGTCTGGTCAGATCAATGGTCTAACCCAGGGTAATCGAAATGCCAACGACGGTATTTCATTGGCACAAACCGCTGAGGGTTCATTAGACGAAATGTCTACCATGTACCAACGTATCAGAACTTTGGCCTCTCAGGCTTCTAACGGTTCTAATACCACTCAAGATAGAGCGGCACTTCAATTAGAAGCACGCGAGCTTGGTGAAGAAATCAACCGTATCGCTTCAGATACTACTTTCGGTGGCAGTAACTTATTAGATGGTTCTTATAGTACTGAATTCCAAGTTGGTGCAGATGCCAACCAGGTTATCAGTATGTCTATGACCGGTATCAGTGCTTCTAGTGGTGGTGTTATTTCTACCAATAGTTTCGCGGTAAGTGATTTGGCTTTAGCGGCAAGTTCTGTAACAGGTACTGGTGCTGGTGCTGCAAATGCTTTTGCCAATGCTAGTTCTTTGTCATTCACTTCCGTTGCTGAAGCTCAAGATGTGCTTGCTGCTGTAGATGCCATGGTTGGTACTATTGATGGTAAACGTGCTGAACTGGGTGCGGTGCAAAATCGTTTCGCTTCAACTATTCGAAATCAAACCAATGTCATCGAAAATGTATCTGCTGCACGTTCACGGATTCAAGATGCTGATTTCGCTGCAGAAACTGCAAACTTAACTAAAGCTCAAATCTTACAACAAGCAAGTGTGTCTATTTTAGGTCAAGCCAATCAAAGACCTCAATCAGCATTGTCGTTGTTAGGCTAATATCAGGCTGATCCCAAGCTAAATAGACTTAGCTTCGTACTATTGTATTGATTATAGTGGATGAGCCAGAGAGGTTGCTGTGGACAACCTATCTTGGTTCTGACATATCATAGTCATGAGAGTTACTGTGCTGGTAAGATTTGGTTTAGGACGTTTATGATATTAAGCGTTTAGTGAGTGGTTTAATGAAGAGGAAATTGGAGGTGACCCGTGTCTATTAATAATATATCAACGACAGTTGGTGGGCAAAGCGCACCGCAGTTAACTTCGGTCAACAGGGCAAGTGAACCATCTGGTTCATCACAGGAAGTTAAAATTCCTGAGAAGCCGTCGATCACCGAGACTGTATCAAGCAAAGATGGCAATAGCCATCAGCAAAATATTCAAGTTGCAACACCAGACAATGCTAAAGATTTGTCAGGAGTTGCCGATAAGCAAATAGCAGGAAGTAAAGAAGCTTTACAGAGTATTGGCAATAACGTTAAAGATAACGCCGCCAATCAAGAAGCTGAGAAAAAAGAAGTTGAATCACTCATGGCGAGTTTACAAAAGGCCAGTGCTGATAACGCTAATCAAGCTTCCTCATTACAAATCAGAAAACTGGAGTTTTCGACCGCGCAAGAGTCGGGTCGAACCATCGTCAAAGTCATTGATAAAGAAAACAATGATGTAATACGACAGATTCCTTCAGAAGAGTTTATTCGCGCGGCAGACAAAATTAACGATTTGTCGCAACAAGGCAATTCCAAGCCAGGTTTATTATTTGAATCTAAGGCCTGAGCCTGTGAAGAAAGCTAATGAATAAAGTTAATCGTATAAATCAAATGATTATAGTATTATTGAGCAAAAGCCATATGAGGCAGCTAATGAGGCAGTTGATGAAATAAACACACTGCGCTAATGTTGCTGCTTTTATGTCGCTATTGTTCTTATATAGTCGCTTAAGTTAATCGCAGTAACGTAGTATATAGTAGGGGTTTATTATGGCTATTACATCAGCAGGTGTCGGATCGGGTTTAGATCTTGAAGCTATCATCGGAGTAACGGTCGACGCAGAGAATCTGCCAAAAATTGCCAGATTCGAAAAGCAAGAATCGGCGATTAAGTTGCAATTGACTGCATTGGGTCAAATGAAGTCGGACTTGAGTAGTTTTGATACTACTTTGGATATTCTGACAGACCCTGACACTTTCACCAAACGTACCGCAACAGTGACGCAACCTACCGATGCCAATGGTGGCGATTCTATTTCCGTCACGTCTAGTAGCACCGCGACAGCGGGCTCTTTTGAAATTGAAGTCATGCAAATGGCCAAAGGCAGTCGATCAGAAGCGCTCGACGCCAGTGCCTATTCAGCAACCACTGATGTGGTGACTGCAACCGGTGGTAAACTAACCTTTGGCTCTGGTACCAAAACCTTCGAAATTACCCTCGCCGCAGGGGCCACTTTGGCCGACTTGCGTACTGCCATCAATGATTCCGATGATAACTTCGGCGTTTCTGCCAATATTATCAACACTGGTGGTGCCAGCCCTTTATCCAAATTAGTGTTTACCACCGATGAAACGGGCACTGGTAATGACTTGAGCATCACCAACGATATCGCAGAGCTAGATAAGGTCTCGACCATTGCTAATGCCGGTGGCGCTGGTGGTATTGCCACGGTGACCAGTGCGCAAGATGCCCTGATTGAGATTGATGGCATCGCAATATCCAGTAGTACCAACACCTTTACCGATTCAATTCAAGATACCACCATCAACATATTAAGAGAAGATACCGCCAATACTGCCAACACCAAAGCGACGTTGAATATCGCCACCGACAAAGATTTCGTCAAAGAAACACTAGAAAAATTTGTCGCCAGCTTTAATTCAATTATGAGCACGCTGACGACTGTGGTACAGTCTAAAACCGCGGATGCTACGGCACGCGGTTTGAAAAATTCAATGATTAATCAGTTGGGTACCTTTGTTTCTGGTGCAGGCAGCCTCGAAACCATCTATGATATTGGTATTGGCTTGAATAAGAGTGGTAAACTCGAAATCGATTCCACCGCCGTCAATACCCTTGATGATGCATTAACAAACTCCTATGATAACATTGGCACGCTATTTGCTGGTACAGGAGGTGTTGCCTCAACGATTAGCAGCACGGTAAAATTGTATTTAGAGTCTGGCGGGATCATTAAAGATCAAGAAGACGCGCTAGAATTGCAGAAAAAATCGCTTAACGAAAGTAAAGATCAACATGCTTATCGCATGGAGCTTTTCGAAAAACGATTAAGAGAGAAATATGCTAACCTTGATGTGCTAATTGCAGGCATGAAATCTCAAGGTAATGCCATTACCTCATCTTTAAGCAATTTACCGGGTTTCACTAGACAGAAGTAATAACAAACGTTAATAAATAGCAAAGAATCTGTAGAAGGGCCATATTACTATGATGGGAAACAGAAAAATAAACGCATACCAGAAAGAGAGTATTAAATCTCGGCTTGCTGGTGCGAATCCGTATACTATCATTCAAATGTTAATGCAGGGTGCTTTGGAGCGTTTGGCCAAAGGTAAAGGTTGTATTGAGCGCAATGACTTAGAAGGCAAGGCGGAGCATCTGTCAAAAGCCTCTTCGATTATTTTTGCCTTGGCCGATTCACTGGATTATGAAGTGGGCGGCGAAGTGGCCAACAACCTTGGTGGCCTTTATGAATATATGAATGTTCGTATTACCGATGCGAGTGTTGAAAAAAGCACTGAACCATTGGTAGAAGTGATGAAATTGATGTTAGAGATCAAAAGCGGCTGGGATTCTATTCCGCCAGCCGAGGTAGAAAAAAGCTTGGCGTTACAGCAGAAAAAGGGGTTAGCCACACCTTGAGTGAGCCATCTAAGGCCAAGCCTAATAAAGAGTCCTCTAACACTGAGGTCTCTTCAAAGTACAGTGTTGAAGAATTAATTGAAGCCATCACTGACTGTAATGAAGCGCTTTATCGTCAAGCGCATCCAAACCCTGATTCCCTAAGTTATGCACTCAATCTCGACGCACTAAGCCCGGATGAAGCCAACTTGTGGCAACAATCACCGGGTTTACTTGATCAACGGGCTTTATTTTTGGCGCAGTTATCCAGTATACTCAACACACTGAATGCACAACAAATTAATATTGTCGGTCATTTATACGAATCCATGCTGGCCACTGACCAACAACATATGAAACTCGCGCAAGCCGAACAATTAAATACCAGAAATTCGTTGCGGGCGATCAAAAATGCTGAAAAAGCATTACCAGCCTATAAAGCCCACGATAAAAAATAACTCAAGGTAACCTGGCCTATGTCTTTACAAGCGCAATTGGATGAAATGTTGATCTTTGCCGAAGAGCAAGTCAACAAACTCTCGCAAAAAACCAAACTCGAAAAACAATTGGTCAAAGAAATGCCAATTAAGTTTGAAGAGAACATTCAAGCCTTTATTAAATACCTGCCTGACGTTGCGGCAGAATTTCGTCATTACCGGCCGAAAAACCTAAAGCTGTATTGCACCCCCTCTGGTGTGGCCAATATTATTGATACAAAGACCGGTGATCCGCTGTACAGCGAAGATCCGAAACAACAATGTCGTGAGCAAGTCGACAGATTGATTGCAAATCCCCAGTTTACCTCTTTGTCATTCTCGCAGGATGAAAACGAAACCAATACTTTTATCCATACTAAATATCTGGCCGAAATGTATAAGATCTTTCTCGACGCCGAAAAGGTGTTGGAGCCGATGACCACAGTGCCTGATCATTTGGGTTCGACCATTTTGTTTGGTATTGGACTCGGTTATCATATGCGACCTTTTGTTGAAGATATCACCGTTGATCACCTGTATATTTGCGAGCCGAACCGCGACTGGTTTTTTGCCAGCCTGTATACCTGCGACTGGAAATACGTGCTCGAAACCATTGATGAACGTGATGGTAATGTGGTGCTGAATCTTGGTGTGAGTTATGAACAATTCTCGACTGACTTTATTAATGAATTAAAAGATAAAGGCTCATTTAACGCGGTTAACTCTTTGTTATACCAGCATTATCCCTCAGAAGATTTGACTAAATTAATCGATCGGTTTCATAGCGAATTTCATTTGCTTGCGATTGGTTGGGGTTTCTTCGATGATGGTATCATCAGTATTGCGCATGAGGCCGCCAATGGCCATAACAAGATGCCATTGTTGAGTCAAAAAGCAAACTTGCCAAAAGCTTGGGGCGCGATACCGGCGTTTATGATTGCCAATGGGCCTTCGCTGGACACGGCGATTGACACCATCAAAGCGTATCAGGGAGACGCGGTGGTCTTTAGCTGCGGCTCAGCTCTGGGGTCATTATTGAAGGCGGGTATCGTGCCAGATTTTCATGTCGCGCTGGAAAGAACCCGTGGTACTTATGATTTTTTGACCGAGTTTACCGATGTTGAGCTGTTAAAGACAATCAATTTTTTGACGGTCAGCATCATGCATCCATCTGTGCCGCCATTATTTAAGTGGACCGGCATGGCATTGAAAAATGCCGAACCTTCGACCACCCTTATCAGTGAATTTATTGATGGCAATAAAACCTTTGCTCAGCTGAAATATTGTAACCCGCAAGTGGCCAATACCGGGCTGGCGTTTATCAGCTATTTAGGGTTTGAAGAAGTGTATATGTTTGGCGTGGATGGGGGTTATAAAGACCCTGAACACCACCACTCAAAACACAGTGTTTATTATAAAGATAACGGCGAGGAGAAAGAAACTTTAGGTAATTATATCCGTAGCGGTGAAATTGTTGTTGATGGTAATTTCGGTGGTAAAGTATTTAGTCCAGTATTTTATAATACTGGCAGAGTGTATCTTGGCCATTGTTTGAATGAGTTTAAAAAGCAGGTCAATTGTTATAACTGCTCTGATGGTGCAAAGATAGAAAATAGCACACCGGTACGGCCGGATGATGTAATGTTGATGCCTAATTTGCCGGATAAATATAAGGTGATTGAGCACATTAAGACCGATTCTTTTCTCGACCGTGAGTTTGATGAAGAAGTGTATATGCAATGGATAGCGGTGGACAAATTTTATGAAATTATCGACACCATGGTTGAGTTTGTTGACAAAGAATTTACCTCACGGGCTGAATTGGCGGACGCACTGAAGCAGCAAGTGCGTTATCTGTTCTCTTATTCTCACACCCGCTATCGCCATGTTTACTTTATGATGGAAGGGTCGTTGACCTATGTCCATGCGGTATTTAGAATGATGTTATATGGTTTTGCCGATGAGCAGGAGTCCATCAAAGTGATGCACGATGGTATCAAGGTGTTTATTACCTATATGACCGAAGCCAAGAAAAAATATGGCCGGGTACTTGAAGAAATAGATAATCAAGACAGTTCATTGCTGGATATGTTTAGAGAGCAAGGGGTCAGTGACGTTAAGAAGGAACAGACTGTTTAAATGATACGGCCTTTAATGTAGCAACAAAGAGTGGTCAATGAGCAGTTGTTGGGCACTTTGTTTTTGTCGCATAAAGGCTGTAATAAAAACGCAGTTTTGTGTTTCATCATAACGATAAAGTATTTTGTACTTGTCTACTGTCAGCTGCTTGTAATCGGATATGCCCAGTAACTCCAATTCATGGCAGATTGGGCATGAGTCAGGATTGGCTGAGAGTTTATTTTCGCAAATCGAAAGTAAGCGTTGAGCCAAATCCAGCGAACGGTCAAAACCGATAAACTCAGTCATGTAACGGGTCAACATTCGTAAAGTCTGATAACCCACATGGGTGATTTCAACTTTACTCATTTAAAGACTCTATTCCAGCAGTTAACTCTTCTCTCAACATATTAAGCGCGGTATCAGTTGAATATGTTCGACCTGCTTTGATGTCTCGTTCGGCAAGATTCATCAACTTGAGCAAAGCAATACCTTCATCTCTTAATTCTGCTGATGCTGCCGATTCTATTCTGTAAACTGGCTTGCCACTTTGAGTAACGATCATCGGTTCTTCAAGTTCTAAATTTGCCGCATGTTGTTTTAGATAACTAATGGTTTCTATTCTCATTGGAATACTCTCTCACAAACTGGTTTATTAATAGTCTATATATGGACTTGTCTGAAAGCAATGGAAATATTGTTTAGCAGCCAAAAGCACCATAATCCTCGGCCAGTAACCCCACCAAAACATGGTCAACGTACTGGCCATCAGCATTAATAAATTTCTTTTTTAATCGCCCTTCAACCACAAAACCATTTTTGGCCAGCGCATTGGCTGAACCATGGTGACCATCGTAATAACCTGCCCATAATTTGTTGATGTTGCATTCATTGAACATATAAAACACGGCCGCATGAATGGCTTCGGTGGCATAACCTTTGCCTTGCGCCTCTGGGTGACCAATCACAAAAGAAATCGCCGCACTGGCATGGTGTAAATCAATCGACCCCAAGGTCACCGAGCCTATTAATCTTTGTTCTCCTTGATGCCTCTCATAAACACCAAAATGTTTGCTAGACACGGTGTCTGCTAATTTGGCGCTGACGTAGGCTGCTACGGTTTCTCGGGTTTGTGGGGTGAATCTGACTTCAAGGTATTTGGTTACCTCTGGGTTGTTTAACCAGTTGATATAATGTGTTGAAATATCCTCAAGCTGAATATCGCGCAACACCAAACGTTCGGTTTTGATGTGTGGCAGTTTTGAAGTGCGTAAGGTGATCACCGGTTTTTGCTGTTTGACGATTTTCATTGTGGTTCTACCTGGGTTAGAATCAAAGCCATTATTTGCCTGTAGTGTAAAAACCGCTGATGCTCAGCTTGATGGTTTGTTGTTTTCGTTGTGATGCTAATACCGAGATTGGTTTCGGTCATTTCTCTCGTTGCCTGTCTTTGGCCAATGCCTTGAAAGCGCAGGGTTTTCACTGTGTTTTTTTACTTAGTGAAGCTATCGATGATATTCGCCAACTGGCGCTGCATCATGGCCACCAATTACTGACTCTAGGCAATTCAGCTGTTAATTCAAAAGAGGGTTTTAACAGTGTAGCAGACTCGAAACGCTGTTTAACCGCACTGGATGAAAATAATATCATCCCCAATCTGGTCATTGTTGATCATTATCAAATTGAACCGTTATGGTGGCGGCCGTTTCAAACCTCATTTCAAACGCAGGCCAGCAAGATTATGTTGCTCAATGACAGTGGTAAGGCGGTTGATAATATCGATTGCATTTGGGATGTCGGCGCCATCGATGACCGTGATTATCAGGCGTTGACCCATCAACCGTTACTGTTGTTAGGCCCTCAATTCACCCTGCTTAGAGATGAGTTTGGCCATCGTGCTAAAAGCATTAAAGCCCAGCCCGTACAAGTCGATAACCAACAGCAAGGCAAGGTTAAGCTGCTGATATGCATCGGTGCCACTGATCCGGTTAATACCGGCGGTGTGTTGCTTGACTGGTTACAGTCGTTAGATTTGAATATAGAACTGACATTGTTGGCGACATCTGCCAACCCTCATGTCACAGCACTGAGCGCTCGTTATCAAGATAAGGTTAACTTTGTTATCGACACTCAAGAAGTGGCGCAGGTGATGTCACAGCAACAACTGATTATCACCGCCGCGGGTAATACGTGCTGGGAAGCGTTTAGCCTTGGGGTGCCGTGTTTGATTGTAAAAACCTGTGAAAATCAACAACGTAATATAGCTTTAATCACAGCGGCGATGGATAATGTTTATCTTGGTGAAGAGCATCAGCTGAATAAAGAGACGGTGCTGAGTTTGATTGGTGGTTTATTATCAGACCCGGCACAGCTAACGGCTTTGGCGCAAAAAGCGCATCAATTATGCGATGGTAACGGCAGTTCACGAGTGGCCAAGGCCATCAGCGTCATGATGGGTTTAATTTCAGAGGAATAAAAATGAGTGACAGCAACATCAGCAACCGTAATCAATATTGGCAGAGCATCTGGGCAGATACGGTGCAGGCCGCCAGCCCGTTTGCCACCATGGGTCGACGCAGTTACAGTATTGCTGATTATTTTATCTATGTGGCGGATATTGTTGCCGGGTTAGGCGGCGTTAAATCCAGCGACCGACTGCTCGATGGGGCCGGGGGTTGCGGTTATATCTCAATGTATTTTGCGCCACTGGTGCATCACATCGATTTATTTGATTACTCTACCGAGGCTATCGCCAAAGCGGTCGAAGAAACGAAAAATTTCAGTAATATCAACGCCTATGAAGATAACTTGCTGACCCTGGAAAATACCTTGGTACAGAGTAATGGTCTGTTATACGATAAAGTGTTGATTGGCGGGGCGTTACAATATTTTGACGGTTACGATGAAATTAAACAAATCCTGCAAAAAATCTATCAAGTGACGGCCAACAACGGCCGGGTGTTTGTCACCCATAGTGCTGATATTAAACGCAAACAAGCCCATATCGATTCTTATCAACGTCTTGACTGGACTCAAGTTGAAAAAGACAAGGCCATTGCCGATGAGTTGACTCATCGCTTGTGGCTAGATTTTGATGAGATAAAAAACATTGCCACTGAAATTGGTTTTAGTGATTGTCAAAGTGTGGTCATCAATTCGCAGTTATTTCAGTCCACTCACAGTTTTGATTTTTTCTTGATGAAATAAAGAGTTAGTTAAATCATGAATACAGTACAAATTGGCAATACCATCATCGGCGCGCAGCAACGGCCTTTTATCATCGCCGAAGCGGGTATCAATCATAATGGTGATTTAGCCACCGCATTTAAGATGATCGACGTGGCCAAGCAAGCTGGCGCTGATGCGGTGAAGTTTCAGACCTTTAGAGCCGAAGAGTTTTGTGGTGATCCGAAGCAGATGTTTACCTACACCTCTCAAGGTAAAGAAGTGACGGAGCCGATGCTTGACATGTTTAAACGGATGGAATTTAGTGCGAAACAATGGTATCAACTGAAGCAACACTGCGATGCTCAGCATATTACCTTTTTATCGACGCCACAAAACCCGGCGGATTTAACCTTGTTGCTCGACGTTGGTATTGATGCGATTAAAGTTGGCTCCGACGATTTTAGCAATATTCCATTGTTACAACACTATCGCCAGGCTAACCTGCCGATGATTGTTTCATGCGGCATGGCGGATATGGCCGATGTGCACCTTGCGCTAGAAACCCTCGGGGCATTAGACGGTTATCCGGTGATCCTTTGCTTGTGCACTTCACAATATCCGACCCCGCCGCAAGACATTAATCTCGAAAAATTACGCACTTTAACAGCGGCGTATCCGATGCTGACTTTGGGTTTTTCTGACCATTCACAAGGTTATTTGGCCTCATCGCTGGCGGTGGCTTATGGCGCTGCTTTGTTCGAGAAACACTTCACTTTAGACAATGATATGGCAGGACCGGATCACTGGTTCTCAGAAAACCCAGCGTCACTGCAACAATGGTGTGAGGCGATACATACGGCCCATGCCATGAAAGGTTCGGGTATAGTCAGGGCAACCGCAGCAGAGCAAAAAATGCGCACCTTAGCCAGACGCAGTATTGTGGCCTTAACCGATATTGCTCCAGGGGCGGTATTGAGTGACGAAAATATTGGTTTACGTCGCCCCGGCAATGGTTTGCCGCCAGCATTATTAAGCCAAGTATTGGGTTTAAAAGCCGCCAAAGCGATGCAAAAAGGCGATTTATTGGCGATGGGTGATATGGCTTCGGTTAACCTGCGGGGATAAATCCTCCGCCTACGGTGGTAAATAAAGAGTATGCCAAATATGTCAACAACGGTAGAACCCAACAGTAAAATTGTGGTCGGCGGTGGTATCGCCGGATTGCTCAGCAGCATTTTGCTGAAAACCAATAATCCGACACAGGCGGTGTTTTTAATCGAAGCACAGTCACAGTGTGGCGGATTACTGCGTTCAATCAAAAGCCCTGAGGGTTATGAATTTGATTATGGCACCCATATTCTTGGCCAAACCGGTATTGAGGCACTGGATGCCATCTTGTTCGAAAAAGTCGAACCACAACACTGGTATGAGCTACAACAGCTTAAACCGGGTAATGTCTTTAATGGCTATTTTCATCAATACTCGCAACTGCCCTATGTTAAAGCTTTACCACCAGCAACCCTTGAAAAAGCCACTTATGAACTGCTGTCAGCGGATTTTGAGCAGGCAGATGATAGCACCAATTTAGATCAGTACTGCCGTAGTGTTTACGGTGATACCTTCACCGAGGTGGTGTTCGAGCCACTGTTAAACAAGTTATTTGGCGTCGGATTAACACAGTTGGATAAATCAGCCCATAAACTGTTTGGTTATGAACGGTTGATCATCGGCCACGCCCGAATGATGCGTGAGCTAAAAAAGAACCCGCATTTTGACCGTATTTTGGCATTTGAAAGTTATGACGAAGGGGTCTCTTCATCACTGAATTATTATCCTAAAAATGGCAAGGGTATCGGCTTGTGGGTCGATAACCTAGTGCAACAAGCTTTAGACCTCGGGGTTGAGATTCTGACCGATACCACCATTAAGCAGATTGACACCGATGGCAACCAGGTGACGGCGATACATACGCCCGAGCAACAACTGAACTGTGATCAACTGATTTGGACTGCGCCGTTATTCCCGTTGATTAAATTGACCAGTCTGCCATTTACACCACAATATCGACCCACGTTACGCTCGGTGTGTTTGGTCCATTTTGTTTTTGACCGCAAATTTCTTACCCATAACTTTCATGTCTACTGTAATGAACCGCAGATGAAAAGTTTCCGCATCACCTTATATGCCAATATTGCCGCAAATAACGAAGTTAACGGCGCTTATCGCTGTAGCGTAGAAATTTTGCTCGACGATGAGATTGATAATATACAGGAAGTGATTCTCGCTGAACTGATCACCATGGGGGTGGTAGATGCCCAGGCCAAAGTGCTGTATCGCGCCAAAGATTTATTAAACAATGGTTTTCCGGTCTATACCAATCAGTTTGTCAATGAGCTGCACCGTCAGGTGGATTGTGTCAGCAATGGCTTGGAGAATGTGACCTTGCTCGGCAAAGCATCAGCCAATAACTTTTTTATGAACGATGTGCTGGTGGAAGTATTTAATCGCTTGGGTGATAAACCATGAACTTAGACCTATTCAAAAGCCTATTTGAAAAGCTCACCCATTTCAAAGCCAATCGTTTTCATCCCCTAACCTGGATTAACGGCGACCCGGTGATTGGCGACAATGTGTACATTGGCGGAATGTCAGAAGTGAACGCCACTGGTTGCACGGTGAGCATCGGTGATAACTGCGATATTGCGTCCTTTGTTGCCATCAATGCAGCCGATTCTCACCAGCTGACGCTGGGCATTGCTGATGCGGTAGACCGTAAAGACATTACACTTGAACACAATGTATTTGTCGGCTCTCATTCGGTGATTAAAGGTGGCGCGACTATTGGTCATCATAGCGTGGTGGCCGCAGGCACCATTGTTGAAGGCGTGACAGTGCCGCCTTATTCGCTGGTGATTGGCAACCCGATGCAGGTTAAAGCCGGTTATTATCAACAGTTATGTGAGCAAGCGCAGGCAGCTAAACAGAAATTGAAAGAAAAAGAGAAACTGTGATGATCCCACATAATAGACCCACCATCGGCGAACCAGAAGCCGCTGCTGCTGCACAAGTGATCAATAGTGGTTATCTGGTCGGGGGTGAGCAGACCCGCCAGTTTGAAAATGACATGTGTGATTTTTTGGGCTTGCCAGCGGGCCATGCGCTGTGTGTCACCAGTGGCAGTTCTGCTTTATACATTGCGCTTAAAGTATTGGCACTCGCACACAAAACGGTGGCGATGCCGGGTTATGTGTGCAGTTCATTACAACATGCTTGTGCTTTAAATCAATCGAAGCCGCTGTATTTGGATAATCAAGCCGGATTGCCAATACCGCAGTTTGATGGCCAATCTTTTGATGGTTTGATTTATCCATATCTCTATGGCTTATCGAGCTATTTGCCGAGCCAGCCAAAACCGGTGATAGAAGATTTAGCTCAGGCACTTGGTGCTAAGGTCGACGGCCAAATGCTGGGTACCATGGGTACTGTGGGGGTATTGTCTTTTTATGCCACTAAATTGATGACCAGTGGTGGCCAAGGCGGCATGTTGGTGAGCACCGACGCGTCCTTGATAGCAGCTGCCCGGGATTATATTGAATTTGACCAGCGACAAGATAATTTCGCCAGATTTAATTTTCATATCACTGAAATGCAGGCTGCCATTGGCCGGGTGCAGCTGCAACGCTTGCCTGAGTTTATTGAACAACGCCAGCAACGCTGGCAAATCTACCGGGATGCGGGGTTGCCCTTGTTGGATATAGTAGATACAGCTGATAATTCACTCAGCCATGTTCGTTATCGCGCTGTGGTGACCTGCCAACAGCCACAACGATTGATTGACGTATTGAAAGCGCAGGATGTTAGCGCCATTAATCCATTTGACGTCAGTGAGTTGCTGTCAACCGATTGCCCCAATGCGCTGGCTTTGTGCCAGCAAACTGTGTCATTGCCTTTATATCCCACCCTTGGCATTGATGATTGTAAACGTATTGCCGACATTGCCGCCGAGGTCATTACTACCCCATGATAATTTCAATCAATCAACCCGCTTATTTGCCGTGGCTGGGTTATTTTGCCCGTATTGCGCAAAGCGATCGGCATGTTGTGCTCGACCATGTTCAATTTGAAAAAAATTCGATGGTCAATCGCAATAAGATCAAAACCGCGCAGGGCTGGTGTTGGCTAAGTGTGCCGCTGAAAACCTCCGGTCAATTTGGTGATTTGGCGATTAATACCATCGAAATTAATAGCAGCCAAAAATGGCAAAAGAAGCACTGGAATTCACTGTATTTTAACTATAAAAAAGCGCCTTTTTTTGACTTATATGCAGAGCAATTAAATGCGTGTTACCAACAACCGTGGCATACGTTGGGAGATTTGTTGAAATGGCAGTTGGACTTTTTGCTCAAGGCTTTGAATATATCCACGCCGATTATCTACAGCTCTGCACAAGATTATCAAAGCAGTAAATCAGAATTGGTGTTGGATATTTGCCAGAGTAACGAAGCGACGACTTATTTATCTGGGCCATTTGGTCGGGATTATCTTGAAAAAGACCAGTTTGCCGAGCGGGGCATTGAGATTGCGTATCAAGATTATCAGCATCCTTGCTATCAACAGGCTGGGGGAGCGTTTATCTCCCATTTGAGTGTATTTGACTTATTGTGCTTTTATGGACCGGATAGCTTGGCGATTTTGTTAGCAGGCAATGAGCCTTAGTTAACAAACTCTTCGAGCAATTTCGGTCGCATCGACAGCACTTTTTTACAGGCGTTGTCGTCAAACATGGCGACATGGCATTCTAGAATCGGCAGGTCCATCACCTGAGCTAAAAAACCGTAAACCACGTTACGTGAATAAGCCCTTTCTCGCCATAATGGGTCGATAAGGCGGTGCACCGAACGTCGCAACCCTCTGAGCTGGGTATTCGATAACTGACCTAATGGCAGATAATCCCCCTGGTGAACCCCGACATAAGCATCGCAGGCTTGAGGATAATTATCACATAAATAAAGCATACCGAAATCACGGTCTTCGTAAACCTCGGACGAGTGTTTCAGGTGTGCACGACCGCCACAGTATGGGCAGTCCATATGAACACCTGTGGTGGGTGATGACTTTATACCGTTTCGCCAGTCATCAAAAAATTGGGCGACATACAAGCAGCAGTCTCGGGTTGTTGGGTCCAAATCTAGTGAACATATGTGTTCGTTGATATCAGCAAACATCACCTGATCGATCGGTGTATCTCTGAAAGGTTCGAACATGGTCACCAACGATTGATAATAAAACTCTTGATCGACATTACGCATACTGCTGCGACGCAGTTGAATACCGACCACAGTGGCAAAATTTAATTCTGAAATTTTCATTACTTCAGTAACCCCCTTGTATACTTACTTTTTACCTAAACTTTATCTAAGACCCAATTAAGCCTCAGCTTAAGCAATAAAATAATGATTAACCAGCACCTCTGTTATTGTCTAAAGTGGTCTAATTATAGACAGTATTTACCAAAGGGGTTATTTTTAGCCGTAAATTTTTTGTGTTAGACTGACTTCAACCAATTAATTCCACTCAGTTGTGCTTATAAGCACCAACCAGGACGTCAATAATGAAGCTTAAAGTGTATCAAGGACCATTTATATGGTTGTTTGCCTTATTATATTTCACCGGTTTTCAATCCTTTGCTGCCGAGGTGGCACCAGCGGTTAAGACTTCAACAATTACCCCGTTGTTTTGGCAGCTTGAACATAAAGGGGTGAAATCTTATGCCCTGGGTTCGGTTCATTTGGGCAAACCATCGATGTATCCCTTACCCGAGCCAATTATGGCAGGTTTCAAAGCCACTGAAACATTGGTGGTAGAGGTGGATCCGGGTCAAGAAAATCACGCCTTGATGAGAGAATTGGTCGACGAGTTTGGCAAGGATAAAAAGCGCGATATATTAAGCTGGTTAAGCAAACCAACCCAACATAAGTATCAGGCTTATTGCCAAAAACTCAGTATTCCTTGCCACCTTTTTGGCAATTATCGACCTTGGTTGGTCAGTGTGACGTTGGCATCACACAGTTTTATGCGTTCTGGTTTCGATGCTAAGTTGGGCATCGATCAGTATTTTCTCGCTCAGGCCAACAATAAAAAACCAGTGATTGAATTGGAGACCCTTGAATCGCAATTTGCCTTGTTTGCGGGTATGTCAGCAGCATTACAAGAAGAAATGCTGTTGCAAAGCATGACAGAAGACAGTGAAGATTTTATCAACTTGGTCAATATGTGGAGCAAGGGTGATGAAAAAGGAATGATCAAAATGTTTAGCGAGGTAAAGGACCCGGCGTTGAAAACACTGTTTGTTGAAAAAATGCTGATCGAACGTAATCACGGTATGGCTGGCGGCTTATTGGGTGAGTTAAAACGTGGCAAAACCCTGTTTGTGGTGGTGGGTACTGCGCATCTGATTGGTGAGCAAAACGTGCTTAGCTTATTACAAAAAGGCGGTATCAAAGTCACTCGGATAGATTTGAAATAAGAAATGGGTGCCAAACCCACATAATCCTAGGGTTTGGCACCAAACTACGCTGTTGCTTTTTACGGCAGCGTAATACTCCAGCTATCAATGGTACCAGTATCGCCATTGTAGGCATCAGAAACACTTAAGGTCCATTCACCGTTATAGCTGACACCCGCAGCGTTCACGCTGTAAGTCTTCAACAAGTCATCACTGCTGTCATTAGAAGTGTCTTTAAGACGGAAGGTCTTGGCACCACCTGGGGCAATCAAATCAATTTGCAAGTCACCAATGTAAGTGTGTTTGATATCCACGCCTACTGAAATGGTGCCATTGCTGCCTGAGTTATTCACCGTGACTTTACTGGTCGAGGTGCTCTTATCACTAATCGCAACGTTAGTGGTGTTTTCGAAGAACTTACCACCACCACCACCGCCGCCACCACCACCACCGCCGCCACCTGCGGTAAAGCTACCAGTGATGCTCATGCCTGAATAAGCACTATATGCATTAACCATCACCTGATAGGTGCCAGCCTGCGCAGTACTGATGTTACAGGTTTCTCCATTACCTGAAGCCCATGAACGACAGTCGTAACTGCTGGTGGTTGGGGTGGCGTTAAATTTGACGTAAAGGTCGGCATCACCGCTGCCACCAGTGGTGACAAATTTAAGGTCAGTTGCGCCAGCAGGCACCACCATGGTGAAGACTTGTTGGTTGTTTTTAGCGCCAGCTAAACCCGTCTTGGCCACGCCGTTTTCTAATACTGTTCCACCCGTTGGTGGATCAACTGGACCGCCGCCCTCAAGCATATTGTGGTTTTCAAAATGCGCCTGATAAACCGCGGCATGTGGACCACTAGGATACAGTTGAGTCGCGGCAGCAACAATCGCTGTGGCAACATCACGCATGGTTAGGTTAGAACCCAAACCGAAGTGTGCTTGTAAGATGATTTTGTCCATTTCTGAACGTGCACGCCCTTGGCCCATCAATTCTTTTAATGCCTGGAATAACGGCGTTGACCATAATTCATCACCATTGACACCATCCACTTGGCTATGAGCTGGATAAGATTTGTTTGGATCGTATTGCGCGGTGGTGCGATTCATTACTCGGCCCGGCCAGCTTGAAGCACTTTGACCATCCCATGACATGACTTCATCTGGCTTAAACGTTTGGCCGTTCGGGGTGCTGTAACTGTAAGAACCGGCCCAGTAATCGCCAAAACCTTCTCCCATGGCACCGGTATCGCCACCGCTCCAGTTGTTGTTGATGTTGCGATGTAAAGCATGACCGTATTCATGCAAAATTACATCTGCATCTTCGTTATCATCAACGCCACCATGACCAAAGGCTAGATAGTCGGTGCTGCCGCCATAGCTGTAATGTGAGTTATCATCACCTTGTACACCATCGGTATCAACCCGTAAAGGTCGTTCGATAATGCCAGTTGAACCGGTAAAACCAAGACTTTGAATATAACGCTGACTTTGATCAAGGTGGAAGTAAGTGGTGACATCGTTAAAGGCATTGTTACCGCGTTTGGCGGTCCAGCTACCGCTGCTGCTGGTGCTTGGGGCGGTATTTGGTGTTTCAATCTCTGTGATCTCAACGTAAGGCCCGGTTAGGCTATAGACGCCATTGCTTAACGTCACGCCTTTTAAGGTACGGCTGAGGTAAGCAGACTCAAAAGCCGATGCGTTAGTGTTATCTTCTAACGAAGAATCGGCCAATGTGGTGCGTGGATCTGGATCGAATACTTTGGCGGTGGCACTGGCCAGCACACTGTTGGTGCCGATAGCCGCAGTGGTGCCTTTATTTGCGGCTTGGTTAAAGCGCTGAGTTTCTTGTTGGCGATTGAGCATCGGTGTTTGACGTTTATTCAGTTCGCTAATGCTAGGCATTTCGCCATGGCGACGTAAAGTGGTTGAGTAATCTGCCACCAAAGCACCGCTGTTGGCATCAATATACATCATACGACCACCGGTTTCACCCTCAGCGCCAATATGAACCTGATACGTTAAGCTGAACTGACCATCACTATTGACGTGATAAACCAAGTTGCTGCTAGGGGCGCTGGTTAATTTGTCAGAGACTTTTAGTAAGTTCCAGGCACTATCAATGGCTTTATCGGCGCTTAAAGCAGGTTTGTTTTTGAGTAAGCTGCGACGGGCCAACTGTGGTGAAATGGTATAAGCGTTATTGAACACTTTGCTGATGGTCGAACCATCATTGGCGATAGTGACGACGACTTCGGCTTTATCAATGGCGATATTACCTAGGAATTGACCGAAGTGATAATGGGTGCCCAGTAAGCTCTTGCGGCTGGAAACCAGCTTGAGGCTTTTAGCATCGGTTAAGCCAAAACGGCGATACTGACTGTTAATATAAGCACTGGCCAAGCTTTCATTCATATCTGCGCTTAAGGCGTTAGAGATATTGGCAGGTTCAATAATCAGCTTAGCCGCATTACGATGGCTGTCTTGGTGAAAAGTGACTTGCTCTGCCAGGGCGTTGCCTGAGGCAATCATTGCAATGGCACTGGCCAGCAGTGTCGGACGGAAAACTCTGGTTCTCTTGGTATGTTGCATTTGTATTCCTACTTTTTATTATCAATGCTTATGTAAGCAAAGTGTTGTAATTAGATTATAAAAATATTTAATTTATTTTTTGTTTGCTGTTTTAACTGAAGTTAGGCGGTTTTAACTGTATTTGGATTTGTAAGGGGAAAAGTTCCCATCAAATATTCAAACTTACTGCTAACGACGGTTAAATTTCTATCAACAGTGCATTAACATTTCAATGAAAATAATGTATCAAGCAAAGGCATATTTAGACAGTTATGGATACCTTAAGATACACAAGGATACAATGTCTGTTGCAGGGGAGGTTGTTTTACTGTATTGCACAGTGCAAATAAAACGTTGTTTAACCGTATTTACAGTGCTGGGGTCGCTTGACAGGGTTTAACAATGGTCGCATAGTTGTTAGCTTATAAAGCGATAATTTATTGATAAATAAGGAGGGTGGCATGGAAGCTTTTTCTGCACGAAGGGTATTAATTTGTGATGACTCAATCAGTAACCTGTTGATGCTGACTGCACTTGTTGAAGAAGATAGCGATATTAAGGTCGATACCACCGCTGATCCACAGCGAGTATCTTCGATGTTATTACAAAAAGAATATGATTTGCTCATCCTTGATCTTGAAATGCCACAAATGTCGGGGTTTCAGGTGCTTGAATTGGTTCGTCAACATTACACCATTGATGAATTTCCGGTGTTGATTGTCACAGGTAAACAAGGCGATGACGTGCTGAGTAAGGCACTCCTCGGTGGAGCCAATGATTTTATTAACAAGCCGTTTAATCAAATTGAAGTGACGTTGCGGGTACGTAATTTACTTAAAATTCGCCAGGCGGTTAAATATCAAAGACAGGCCAATGAATTCCTCGAAAAAGAAGTCGAAATACGCACCGACGAGTTAAACAAAACCACCGATAATCTGATCCACAGCATTGCAGTCGCGGGCGACTTACGTGATGATGAAACGGCGTTTCATGTGGTGCGAGTGGGCAAATATGCTGGATGTTTGGCCAGAGCGATGGGTTTGCCTTTCGAAGTTTCTTATATGATCGAAAAAACCGCCCCGATGCATGATATTGGCAAAATTGGTGTGCCAGATAAAATATTACTTAAACAAGGCAAACTGAGCAGCGTTGAAGCGCGGATCATGCAAGAGCATACCCGTTATGCTGAACAAATCTTCGGCGATAATCATTCATTGCTGATTCAAATGGCCAAGAGCATTGCAGTGTCTCATCATGAGCGTTGGGATGGCACCGGTTATTGCGCTGGTTTAAAAGGCGAGCAGATTCCTATTGAAGGGCGGATCACCACCATCTGTGATGTATTCGATACCCTGACCAGTAAAGGAGTTAATAAAGAGGCTTGGCCAGTGGAAAAGGCAGCAAAGCATCTTAAAGACCATGCTGGCAGTGCGTTTGATCCGGCGCTGGTGGACTTGTTTATTAAGCATTTGCCTGAGATGACGGTGATAATGACCACTTTTGCTGATGAAACACCCCCGTAGGCGGAGCATTTATGCCCGCTGTTTTTTGCCGCAAAACCCCATTGCCTTGATGATGAAATATAACTAGAAAGTAAAGTTTTTAATTTACTTAAGATTCAGGCTATAATGCGAGTCATTATGGCAAAATCAATCAGTTCAGACAAAATATTATACCTACTTAAGACCCGTGGTCCCCAAACGGCGCAAAGTCTTGCGGCATTATTGGACATGACTTCTATGGGCGCTCGTCAGCACCTGCAAGGGTTGCAAGAGCAGGGTTTGACTTCAACCTTCGATCAGGCCGAAAAAAGAGGCCGTCCCAGCCGTTATTGGCAACTCACCGAAAAATCCAATACCCGCTTTGGTGATAGACACAATGATTTAACCCTCAATTTAATCGAAGCCGTACAAACCGTGTTTGGTGAGGAAGGACTCGAAAAGTTGATTGCTGAGCGCGAAAAAAATTCCACTCTAGTTTATCGTAGCGTTATTGACACTTCATCTTCCTTACTTGAAAAAGCTGAAGCGCTGGCCAAAATTCGTAGCGAAGAAGGTTATATGGTGACGGTCGAGTCCTGTGAGCAAGGAGTGTGGTTTTTTGAAAACCATTGTCCGATTTGCGAAGCAGCCACGACCTGTCAAAACTTCTGTCGTTCGGAGTTATCGATATTTCGCCAAGTGTTGGGCAGCGATGTGACGGTTGAACGTAAAGAGCACATTGTCAGCGGTGCGCGGCGTTGTAGTTATTTGTTGACTTTAAATTAAACGTTAAGGAACCATCAGTAAATAACATCCGAAACTGACTGGTCTCTTTATCCTGTTTCTGCGTTAGGCAAAGCGTTGTGTAGAACAACTACACGCCCCTTTGCCTGCCTTAAAACAGAATAAATATACTGCCTCAGTTTCGGATCTTATTTAATTCAGCTTCCTAAGAACCTAACAAATAGCCTGCTAAATTATAGACGTTAAGTACTGATATAAAATTTAGTTCATAACCCAGTTTTTGCCAGCAAAAAATGTAATTATTTCACATTTAATTTGCTGTTTTTTTAACCGCATCGTTAAAGCCTATTGACCGTAAAAATAAAATCTTTAGTACTTTTGTTGATGTTGTTGATTTACAAGTGGATTGTATATTTACCAGCCATGGGATACTGTGAATTGGCTCACAGTTTGGCATTTAAATTTTCTTTTCGGCTTTAGGGGTGTAAGGGGTATAAGGGGAATCAAAAAGGTTACAGCCGAGCAAAGGCGTGGTATCTGCACGACTCAAACACCAGCACAACCGCACAGAAACCTTTGTTTTAACCGAACTTCAGCCCCGTCGTCCTCTCCTCACTGGAGTTTGCACGTCTCTTTGCGCTGATGGTCGATGTTGATTTTTCGCCGCTGACGACGATGATTTGTGCCCAGCTCTGTCCGGCGTTTGACCCGATGTTGGTCTTCCTGATCGCGCCGAAACCGATTCTTTAGTGCCCGCGGATTTTTTTAAACTAGACGCTTGTTCGGTTTTATCCGAACTTTCAGTCAAAGTATGAATTTGTGCCAACTCATCATCGCTCAACAAACGCCATTTGCCGGGAGATAACCCCTGTGCTGAAATATTCATGATTCGAGTGCGTTTGAGCTTCGTCACCTCGTACCCTAGCGTTTCACACATGCGACGAATTTGACGGTTTAATCCCTGAGTCAAAATAATGTTAAAAACAAAGCGACTGTTTTGACGAACCCGACACGGCTGAGTCACAGTGTCGAGGATCGCCACTCCCGCGGCCATCTTCTGAATAAACTGATTATCGATGGGTTTATCCACCGTCACCACGTATTCTTTTTCATGATTATTGCCAGCACGTAAAATTTTGTTGACGATATCACCATCGTTGGTCAAAAAAATCAGCCCTTCAGAGGGTTTATCCAACCGACCAATAGGGAAAATTCGTTCTTTATGGCCAATCGCATCGATAATATTGCCTTCTATCTGTCTTTCAGTGGTACAGGTAATGCCAATCGGCTTATTGTAAGCGAGATATAATGGCGGTTTTTTCGCGGCCAGCGGCTGGCCGTTAACAGTGACTATGTCACCCGGGCCAACCTTGGTACCCATCAGGGCCACTTCACCGTTAAAAGTGACTTTGCCTTGTTCAATCAGTTTATCTGCTTCGCGGCGCGAACAGATGCCTGATTCACTGATGTACTTATTTAGCCTTTTGAGCTCGCTCGACATGGTTTTTCTCTATGCTGATAAATGCCGGGCTATTATGGCAGTTTGCGCCACTGCGCTCAATCGCTCAATCATGACAAGATGGCTACCAATCACAAAAACAGCCTTGCTGATCGAGCTGACTCAATGCTGGATCAAAGCCATTTTGCAAGTTATTGATCACCAATTCCACATAACTCAACCCACTGCCACATAATACCCCACCACTATGAGGGCCAAAATAACTGACCGAGTGATGGTAATAAACCATCGCCGCAGGTGCCGAAGGCATCAGCCTAACAGATGCTTGGTACGCTTGCTCATCTAGGGCCATCACCGACAAACCACTCAACATCGGCAATTGATCCAGCAAACGCCGCGCTTTATCCGCAGGCACCACAATAATATGGCTAACCTTTTGCCAAACGCCCTGCTGCGCCAGCCGAGCAATATAATTCCCGCCCAATACCGTACAGCGGCAATCTGGGTTTAACCAATGGTAAATGATGATGTCATCGCGATGAAGTGGTGATGGCTGGAGATATTGATGGATAAAACCCGTCAACGCCAGTTGATTGACTTGTCCCAAAGGGTATAGGTTTTGCCGATCAAAAGGCTGGATAAAGCGCAAAAAGAAAAAATAAAAAGCACTCAACACCAGCAATAACCATAATATCAGCACCATACTAAGCCTGAAAGAGCGCCTGAAAGAACCCCTAAAAAAGCGCCCGAATGAACGCCATAATAAAGGCCGGGTCATACTACAAAGCGGTCTAACTGCATTTCCAGTGCCTGGCTATGTTGCTGTAATCCCCGCATTGAATCAACCACCACACTAATACGTTCACTTTTTTGCTCTGTGCTACTTTTGATATTGCCGACGTTTTTGGCGATATCACGACTGACGTCACTTTGCTGATTGATATTGGTCACCATTTGCTCATTCAACCGAGCCAGTTCATCAATCACCCCGCTGGCCCGCTGCATTTCAGCGTGAACCTCATCCGACAATGACATACTATTGGCGATTTGAGTTAAGCAGTGTTCCATATCCTGTACAGCCATCTGCCCACTTTCCTGTACTTTAGAAATAATGAGATGAGTTTCATCAACCGACCCGCGTGTTCTCATCGCCAAAGTACGCACTTCATCCGCCACCACAGCAAAACCCCGGCCACTCTCCCCCGCCCGAGCGGCTTCAATGGCGGCATTTAATGCCAGTAAATTGGTTTGTTCTGAAATCGAATTAATCACTTTTAAGACTTGGCTTATCTCCTGACTCTGATCAGATAAACCCACGATGGTTTTATTGGCATTATTAATAATATCTTCCAACATGGTCATCGAGGCGACAGAAGACTTGATCGCCTTACCCGTCAATTGATTACAATCCACCGCCACCTGTACTTTCTCAAACGCGAGGTTAGCATCTTCAACCATTTCATCAAAAGTAGACACCATCTGCTCGGTCGCACCAGCGATATCTTTGGTGCCCTGCACTTCTTGGCGATTGTTACGATCAAACTCAACAAAAGTCTCACTCACCTGGTCAACTGAACCGGTAATATAATGATTGGATGATTTCACTTCGTGGAGTACCTGACGGGTGGATGAAATCACTTTATTGAGCTTTTGCAACAAGGGGTTATCGGTTTGCTCATCGCCATGGCGAAAATCCAGCGGCTGGCGCTCATCACCAATAACTTTATTGAGTGAACTAACCAAGCCCATTTCATGATTTGATTGCACCGACTGATAAGCCAAAATGCCACACTCAACCACGATGTAAGCCGCATGTTGCAATACAATCAGCAAAGAAAGGTCGTTCGGATTAAATAACAGGATACCGGTATTATTGAGTTGTAAATAATAGAAGGTAAAGTGATGGACTGCCGCCACCACGGTCGCCGTAACAAACAATCGCCAGTCTTTATAGGCAAATAACACCGCAATCACCACAAAATAACCAAAATGGGCTTCGACCATGCCATTAAGCTGCTGCACATGTAATGAAATCAGCAATAACAACGCCACGCAGATAACTTGTCGGGTAAAACTGCGTCCGGGTTTATCGGCAATCAACCAAAATGGCAGCACCAGAATCAGGCTACCAAGCACCACTGCTTCCATCCAAGTATTGTAAACGGGGGCGTAAATCAAACTCACTATCCAGGCACCGATAAGTACCCAAAACATTTGCCTATCGGTATGTCGATGGCTCTGCTGCTGCTCGTTGACTTCCATATTGTACTGTAGACCTCATTTGTCGTTAACCTAAAGAGTGGCTAACTTTACTTCAGAGGTCTGATGACTTCTCGTCACTTCTTAGCATTTTCAACGGTAACGATTCAACGCGCTCATCTTTCACATCAAAACAATTCAATATCCTCCTTTTCACGGTCTTTTTCAAGCAAGCCTTCGCCACGCAGTCGGCCATAACACTCGACCCGATTACGGCCATGTTCTTTGGCGTAATACAGCGCCTTATCGGCTTCACCAAATACCATAGTCGGGTTGGCTTGCGGATCAATACAAGTATACCC
>JBLGCB010000052.1:0-24907 GCA_047617105.1 Phenylobacterium sp.
GACCTGTAATTGGGTTATTGGTTTACCAGGCACTTAAATTTACTCAGAAATTCGAATGCCTAGAGTTTACCAAAACCGGCCAACTTAGTTGTCGCGGATCGGCCAAGTCAATTGTCGCCTAACAACTCTCATTTCTTTTATCGTTTATTTGTCTTTTTTTGCCTCTTTATCATTTTACTTACAATGTTGTGTATTCGCTTTATTTTATGACTGTCATTATTTTTATTTATGACGACCACCAACTTAATTTTGCTGTAGTAGATCCCTTTAAGTTAATAAAACTCTACAAATTCCTCGAGGACGAACCAAATGAAGAAAAATGATCTCGTGTTGCAGATTCATTACCCCCCATGCATACCTATTCATCCCCATGCAAAAACCAATTCACCTCACCCCCCTTTACCTTGCATACAATCTTATGTTAATGTGCCGTGGTCAATTGGTAATACCAATTGACCATTTATACCACTTATACCATGTATCCCAGTATAGAACCTTACGATTAACCTTGCTGTTAACCTAGCTATAGCCGCCATTTGATGAGAAGGATTTGAAAATTAAAGCGCCAAAAGTCTCTGAGATTATCGCTGAAAAGCTCGAAGGTATGATCCTCGATGGTAGTTATCACTGCGGTGAGAAGTTGCCGAGCGAGCGTGCGCTGGCGCAACAATTTGACGTATCAAGACCCTCTTTACGTGAAGCGATTCAAATGCTCGAAGCCAAAGGGCTGATTTCGCGCCGTCAGGGTGGCGGCAATTACGTCACCCGTAGTATTGAGTCTGGCTTGTCCGACCCGCTTTATCAATTGATTTCTGCCCATCCCGAATCACAATATGACCTGCTTGAATTTCGTCATGCCCTTGAAGGTATCTCGGTTTATTATGCGGCCTTACGTGGTACCGAAGCTGATTTTGCCCGTATCACCAGCAAGTTTGAGGCGATTCAAGACCCGGCTGTTAGCGGTGATTCAATCAAAGAAGCCAAGGTGGTTATTGAGTTTTATCTCGCGCTGGTCGAAGCCTCCCATAATGTGGTGTTGCTGCATTTGGTCAGAGGAATGGCCAAGCTGCTGGAACAAAATATTCTCGATAACCTCAAAGTGATTAAAAGTCATTCCAAAGATACATCCAAAATTAATAAACAATTATTCCAACATCGTAAGAATTTATTCAATGCGGTGATTGGTGGGCGGCCTGAAGCAGCCCGAACTGCCAGTAACGAACATCTGGCGTTTATCGAAGAAACCCTATTAGAAGCCAATCGGGAGAATACCCGAATTGAAAGAGCGCTCAGAAGGATTGAGCCAAAAGAGCTGTGATAAAAGCGCAGTGAAATGAGCAAAATTCGACTATGGTTAAACGTTAAAGCTATACCTTAAGGGAAGCCATAGCCTGTACGCTCTAATAAACACTTTAATGACAAGTTAAATTGAAGAACAACGATTAAACGGAGAACAGTCCATATGCCAGATATCCAAACTCATGATATCGATGCCCAGGAAACCTCAGAATGGCTTGATGCCATAGAAGCGGTATTAGAAGAAGATGGTGCCGAACGTGCCCATTTCCTGCTTGAAGCATTGATCGAAAAAGCCCGTCGCAATGGTGCTCATTTGCCTTTTAATGCGATGACCGCCTATTTGAATACCATCCCGGTAGGTCAAGAACCTGCAATGCCGGGTGACCAAACCATTGAAAAAAGCATTCGCTCGGCGATTCGCTGGAATGCATTGGCGATGGTGGTGAAAGCCTCGAAAAAAGATCTCGAACTGGGCGGCCATATCTCTAGTTTCGCCTCGTCGGCGATGTTGTATGATGTCGGTTTTAATAACTTCTTCAAAGCCCCCAAAGGTGACTTTGGCGGCGATTACCTGTTTGTTCAGGGCCACGTTTCACCAGGGATTTATGCCCGCGCTTTCGTCGAAGGTCGTTTGAGTGAATCGCAGCTAGAAAACTTCCGCCAAGAAACCGATGGCGGCGGTCTGAGTTCTTACCCACACCCTAAGTTGATGCCTGACTTTTGGCAATTCCCCACGGTATCTATGGGCCTAGGTCCTATTCAGGCGATTTACCTTGCCCGTTTCCTTAAATACATGACCAACCGTGGCATTAAAGATTGCTCTGATCAACGGGTTTATTGTTTCCTCGGCGACGGTGAAACCGATGAGCCAGAAAGTTTAGGTGCCATTAACATGGCTTCGCGTGAAGGGCTAGATAACCTGACCTTTATCATTAACTGTAATTTACAGCGTTTAGATGGTCCGGTACGTGGTAACGGTAAAATCATTCAAGAACTCGAAGGGGCCTTCCGTGGCGCTGGCTGGGAAGTGATTAAGGTCATTTGGGGTAGCTATTGGGATCCACTGATTGCCCGTGATACTTCTGGCAAGCTGGTTCAGTTGATGGAAGAAACCGTCGATGGTGACTACCAGAACTTTAAAGCCAAAGGCGGCAAGTTCACTCGCGAAAACTTCTTTGGTAAATACCCTGAAACCGCTGAGATGGTCGCCAATATGTCTGATGACGATATCTGGCGGCTGAACCGTGGTGGTCATGATCCGGTGAAGGTGTATGCGGCTTATAACCGAGCAGTGAATACCAAAGGCCGTCCACAGGTGATTTTGGCCAAAACCGTTAAAGGTTATGGCATGGGTTCTGCGGGCGAAGGTAAAAATATCGCTCACGGGGTGAAGAAATTAGACATCGATGCGTTATTACATTATCGCAACCGTTTCAAAATTCCATTGACCGACGAGCAAGTCGCCAATGTTGAGTTCTATCGTTTTGCTGACGACAGCCCTGAAGCCAAATATATCAAGGCTAAACGTGAAGCGCTCGGTGGCTTTATGCCGGTTCGCCGCAGAGATACCGATGTTCAATTAACCATTCCGCCACTTAAAAGTCTCGAAGCCGTGACTAAAGGTTCAGGCAATCGTGAAATCTCCACCACCATGGCCTTTGGCCGGGTATTGTCGGCGCTGATTAAAGATAAAAGCATCGGTAAACGCATCGTGCCTATCATTCCTGATGAAGCGCGAACCTTTGGTTTAGAAGGTCTGTTCCGCCAAGTCGGTATCTATTCTGATCAGGGGCAAAAATATACCCCGCAAGACAAAGATTTGGTGTCTTATTACCGCGAAGACAAGAAAGGCCAAGTATTACAAGAAGGCATCAATGAGCTGGGTTCATTGGCTTCTTGGGTCGCCGCTGGTACTTCTTACTCGCTCAATAATGAACCGATGATCCCTTTCTATATTTATTACTCGATGTTTGGTTTCCAACGGGTTGGTGATTTGGTCTGGGCCGCTGGTGATTCACAGTGTCGTGGTTTCCTGGTTGGTGGCACCTCGGGCAGAACCACGCTTAATGGCGAAGGTTTACAGCACCAGGATGGTCACAGTCATATTCATTTTGGCAGTGTGCCAAACTGTGTTACTTATGATCCAACTTATGGTTATGAAGTGGCAGTGATTGTACAAAATGGTATTCAGCGCATGTACGGCGATCACGAGAATGTCTTCTTCTACCTGACCGTGTTGAACGAAAACTACCTTCAGCCTGAAATGCCTAAAGATTGTCAAGAAGGCATCTTAAAAGGTATGTATAAGCTTGATCGTATTGAAGCCAAAAACAGCGAGCTGAATGTGCAGTTGATGGGTTGTGGCAGTATTTTGCAACAAGTGCGTCAGGCTGCGACCATTTTGGCCGATGAATATGGCGTGAGTTCAACGGTTTACAGTGTAACTTCGTTTAACGAACTGGCCCGTGATGGACTGGAATGTGAGCGCTGGAACATGTTACATCCAGAAAACACCCCGAAACAACCTTATATCACTGACCTGATGGAAAATGAAAAAGGTCCGGCGATTGCGGCGACAGATTACGTTAAATTGTTTGCCGATCAAGTCAGAGCCTGGGTCCCTACCGAGTATCGTGCGCTGGGTACTGACGGCTTTGGTCGTTCAGACAGTCGTGCGCGTTTACGTTTCCATTTCGAAGTGGATTATAAACATGTGGTTGTGGCGGCATTGGGCGAATTGTCTCGACGAGGCGAAATTAAAGGTTCAGTGGTTACTAAAGCCATGGAAAAATACGATATCAATCCTGATCGTATCAACCCGTTACATGCTTAATCAGGAGAGATAAACATTATGACAAACATAATAGATGTACAAGTACCTGATGTTGGCGACGATGCGGTTGAAGTGATTGAACTATGTGTCGCAGTCGGTGATGTGGTTGAAGCCGAGGACTCGCTGATTGTTGTCGAAACCGACAAAGCGACCATGGATATTCCTTCACCAGAGTCTGGCACCATCAGTGGCATTACCGTTGCTGTGGGTGACAAGGTTTCACAAGGCTCGTTGATTGTTAAATTGACCATCTCGGCAGGCGACGCTGTTGAATCGGCACCTGAAGCTACACCTGAAGCTATGCCTGAAGTGACAGCACCCGTTGTCGAAGAAGCACCGGCAGCAGCCCCTGCGCCGCAAGCGGCTCCAGCAGTATCAGTCGCCGTGCCTGCGGCCAGCGAAATTATCGAAGTCACGGTGCCAGATATTGGCTCTGATGAAGCCGTGGATGTTATTGAAGTATTGGTCAAGGTTGGCGATACCATCAGTAAAGAAGATGGTTTGGTCACAGTTGAAACCGACAAAGCCACCATGGACGTGCCGAGCATGGCCGCTGGTGTGGTCAAAGAAGTTAAAGTGTCTACTGGCGATAAAGTACAGCTTGGCAGTGTACTGGTGATGCTTGAAGTGGCAGGCAGTGTTGCGGCTACTCCGGCAGCTGCAACAGCTACGGCGGCTGCACCAACTGCACCTGTTGGGGCAACAGCACCATCAAAGCAAAAGCCTAACGAGAAAAAAGCACCACCAGTGCCGCATCATCCCATGGCCAGAGCAGGCAGTATCGGTTCAGGTAAGGTGTATGCGTCTCCTTCAGTGCGCCGAGTGGCCAGTGAGTATGGCGTTGATATGACCAAGGTCAAAGGCAGCGGTCGTAAATCTCGCATTCTCAAAGAAGATGTTCAGGCGTATGTTAAATATGAGCTGTCACGTCCTAAAGCCACAGCCGCAGCGAATATCTCTAGCGGTAGCGGTGGTTTACAGCTGATTGCGCCGCCTAAGGTCGATTTCAGCAAGTTTGGTGAGATTGAAGAGAAACCGTTAACCCGGATTCAGAAGATTTCTGGCCCTAACCTGCATCGCAACTGGGTGACCATTCCTCATGTGACTCAGTTTGATGAAGCGGATATTACCGATGTCGAAGCGTTCAGAAAAGAACAAAATGCCCTCGGTAAAAAGCAAAAATCAGAGGTTAAAATCACCCCGTTAGTGTTTATCATGAAAGCCGTGGCCAAATCACTTGAGGCGTTCCCGGTGTTTAATTCTTCATTGGCGGCCGATGGCGAGCATCTGGTGATGAAGCAATATGTTCATATCGGTATTGCGGTCGATACACCCAATGGTTTGGTAGTCCCCGTGGTTCGTGATGTTAATAAAAAAGGCATTTACGACTTGTCACGAGAACTGATGGACATTTCGGTGAAAGCCCGTGATGGCAAGCTTAAAGCACAAGATATGCAGGGTGGTTGTATGACCATCTCTAGCCTTGGTGGAATTGGTGGTACGGCATTTACGCCGATTATCAATGCCCCTGAAGTGGCGATTTTGGGTGTGTCTAAGAGCGAGATTAAACCTAAATGGGATGGTGAAGCATTTCAGCCTCGACTGATGTTGCCGTTGTCGTTGTCTTATGATCATCGAGTGGTCGACGGGGCATTGGCGGCACGCTTTAGCGTTTATCTAAGCGCGTTGATGTCAGATATACGAAAATTGATTTTATAATCTTTGCTAGAGCCGTGATATAGAGGTTTCAACCTTTTCACGGCTTTGTTAGAATTAGCGCAAATTTTTAGACATCTGAGTTAATTGCAGTCATCAGGCGTCATTTAAGCAAAACAGTATTCGCACAGGTCGCGGCCTGACGGAATCAAACGACAGAGGTTTACATGAGTAACGAGATCAAAACTCAAGTGGTAGTATTGGGCGCAGGCCCTGGTGGATATTCAGCGGCATTTCGTGCGGCTGATTTAGGCTTAGATGTTGTTCTGGTTGAAAGCCGGGCGACCCTGGGTGGTGTTTGTTTGAATGTTGGTTGTATTCCGTCAAAAGCCCTGTTGCATGTGGCTAAAGTCATTGACGATGCTGCTGCAATGGCCAGCCATGGGGTAACCTTTGGCAAGCCAGAAATTGACCTAGATAAGATTCGCGGCTGGAAAGACAGCGTGGTTGCACAGTTGACAGGTGGTTTGACCGGTATGGCTAAAGGCCGTAAAGTCACCACGGTGAATGGTTATGGTAAATTTACTGGCAGCAACACCATTGCCGTTGAAGGCCCTGATGGCACCACCACTATCTCATTTGATCAGGCGATTGTCGCTGCCGGTTCTGAGCCAGTCTCTTTGCCGTTTATTCCTGAAGATCCACGTATCATCGATTCTACTGGCGCATTAGAATTGGCCGACGTACCAGAAGA
Organism: Phenylobacterium sp.; assembly: GCA_047617105.1. GTDB lineage: Bacteria > Pseudomonadota > Gammaproteobacteria > Enterobacterales > Alteromonadaceae > JABSOG01. Next base: position 6,543 of record JBLGCB010000052.1, read on the forward strand.
ATTGCTGGTATTGGGTGGCGGTATTATCGGTCTTGAAATGGGCACGGTATACAAAGCATTGGGTTCAAATGTCAGCGTGGTTGAGTTTCTTGACCAATTGGTCCCAGCGGCTGATAAAGACATTGTTCGAGTTTATAATACCTTCAACAAAAAACGTTTTAACATTATGTTGTCAACCAAAGTGGTTGCGGTTGAAGCCAAAGATGACGGTTTGTATGTCACTTTTGAAGGCAAAAAAGCACCAGCCGAACCAGTACGTTATGACAAGATTTTGGTGGCGGTTGGTCGCTCACCAAACGGCAAAAAAGTCGATGCCGATAAAGCCGGTGTTGCGGTTGATGAGCGTGGTTTCATCAATGTTGATAACCAGTTACGCACCAACGTCAATCATATCTTTGCCATTGGTGATGTGGTTGGTCAACCTATGTTGGCGCACAAAGCCGTGCATGAAGGCCATGTTGCTGCCGAAGTGATTGCTGGCATGAAGCATTTCTTCGATCCTAAGTGCATTCCTTCAATCGCTTATACTGACCCTGAGATTGCATGGGTTGGTGTGACTGAGAAAGAAGCCAAAGAACAGGGCCTGAACTTCGAAGTGGCTAAATTCCCATGGGCTGCCTCTGGTCGTGCTATCGCTTCTGCACGTACAGAAGGTGTCACTAAGATGATCTTCGACAAAGATAACGGTCGAGTACTTGGTGGTGCTATCGTTGGTATCAATGCGGGTGAAATGTTGGGCGAAATCTGTTTGGCTATTGAAATGGGCGCAGATGCTGAAGATATTGGTTTGACCATTCATGCTCACCCAACATTGAACGAATCTATTGGTGCGGCGGCTGAGATTTTCGAAGGTAGTATTACTGATTTGCCTAATGCTAAGGCGAAGAAGAAGAAAAAATAACTATTTCTGCCGCTTTAGGGGTGAAGGCTGATTTTGACCGTGTGGTATTTGCGGCATAAATAGTAATCGCTTACAGCGGGTTTAAAAAGCTCACCAGACGTTATGTCGGTGGGCTTTTTTTGTGCTTGTGCATTCCAACTTGATGGAGGATTATCTTTGTGTGACCAAAATTCCGTATTGCATATTACGTAAGGCGGGATTATACTAGATTATAATTAGGAATGAGAATTCAATAAAACCGAAGATTGATATGATATACCGTAGGGTGGTCACGCTTTTTGTGCCCACGCGTGACTTGCCGCTATAGACATGCCTTTCTTACAGGCATATACCATGTTTCGCGTCACACTCGAAAATTATGTAATTATGGTTTCTTACCCCAGATGATCACCAAGCGAGGTTAAAATGAGTATTGATATTAATGATATTGGCAAAATGGACTTTAGTGATATTTCTACTGGCAAGGAAGCACCTGTGCATCCTGGTGAAGTGTTAAAAGAGGATTACTTGGTGCCGTTGAATATAACTGCAAACGCGTTGGCATTGGCGATCAGGGTGCCTCCTTCTCGAATATCTGCGATTATTAATGGTAAGCGCAGTATTACGCCAGAAACCGCTTTAAGGTTAGCGCAATATTTTGGTGGCGATCCGGTGACTTGGATGAACTTGCAGGTGCATTATGATTTGACTGTGGCTGAGCAGAGTTTTGGTGAACAAATACGCCTTGAGGTTCTGACACCAAAGTCCACTGAGCATGTTGAAATGGTTTAGCCAGTTTTTGGTTGTGGGTGAGAGGAGAGTTTGCTGTTTTGGTCGCTGAAATGTTTTGCCTGCACTTGCTTGTCGGGGCGGCATCCTGCTATGGTATCAAGCACTTATCTAGTTATCGTCCAGAAACTCACATCCATGTGAGATTTCTGGAGCAAGCTACGTTTAAGCAAGTGAAACTACGCTTACATTTCAACAAGTTGAAATGGCGTCACATCCGTGTGCCGCATAGCTAGTGCCCTAAAACTTCGTTTTAAGACGGGCACTATCTAACCCCAAATGTCCAAAAACAAATCGCAAGGAATTTAACAATGTCCCAGTTTATCATTACCTATATCGGTGGTAACCAGCCTAAGACCCCAGAAGAAGGCATGAAACATATGGCAGCATACAAAGTATGGCTTGCTGCATTAGGTGAAGCGGCGGTGAGTCCGGCCAATCCAATGAAAAATACCCACACCATAAACCCAGATGGTACCGTGGCTGAAGGCGGTAATACTGGAATGAATGGTTATACTATCGTTGAAGCCCAGACTTATGATGATGCCGTGGAAATGGCCAAAGGTTGTCCTTTTTTGGCCATCGGTGGTTCGCTTGAAGTGTCTGAATTAATGAAGATGCCTTTTTAATCGATTGAACAATGGGCACGCTGGTGCCCACATTTCCTAAAAGCTTACTGCAATACCTCATTACCCCAGTTCTGCAGCAATTTAGTTTACGCCTGTTGTATTCATCTTAGTATTCCTGATTAAGTTGAGCAAGTCATTGAAGCCCATTTCGGGTTTACAATGGTTGCGAAAACATGACATATCGCCAAACCATTACTACAATTAATCTCTCCATAGTGCCTGCTGTGGCTATTCAACCAACACAATAGATGGGAAAGATAATGGAAAAACAACAAAGCAATCCTCAGGGGTTGGATACTTTTGAGCACGTTGTGGTATTAATGCTTGAGAATCGTTCTTTTGATAACCTGCTCGGTTATTTGTATGAAGATGGCGTGCCACAGGGCAAGTCTTTTGCCGGGTTGCAAAACAGTAGCTGCGCAAATCCAGTGCCTGAACGGGCTAATGGTTATAAAAAAGGTTTGGAAATCGAACCCCACGAAGCGGCAGATTATCATCAGCCCTTTCCAGATCCGGGTGAAGGTTATCAGCATGTGAATACTCAATTGTATAATTTTATTAACCCCGATAATGTGGGGGTTGATGCTGCGGCAATGAAACCACCTTACAATATTCCTGAAAATGCCCCTGTGCCGCCGATGAATGGTTTCGTCAATGATTATGTCAACACCTTAGCGGGCATGAAGGACGCCAACTATAAAGACCCGGATTACAGTCAATATAGTGTCATTATGCAGTGTTTTAAACCCGCCCAAGTCCCGGTATTAACCACTCTGGCGAGAGAATTTGCGGTGTTTGATCACTGGCATTGTGCCGTGCCTAGTCAAACCTGGTGTAACCGGGCTTTTTGGCACGCTGCCACCTCTGGTGGTAAAGTGACGAATCCATTGGGCGAAGGTGGTGGTGCACTGGGCACAATAGGGGATGTTGTTTCTTGGGCCAAAGATGTCTGGAGTCAGGACAATATTTTCCAGCGCATGAAAGATAAAGGCGTGTCTTATAGTATTTATGCCGCAGACTTTGTTTCTTTGACCTTGATGGTGAATGGTACCAAAGTTATCGGCGGATTGACGTCGGATGACATTAAACCCGGTGGCCTCGCGGCCTATAAAAATGCCATCAGCGAGGGTACTTTAGCGCAATATTCATTCATTGAACCATGGTATATGGGACAACATAATGATCAACATCCTTCTGCTGTATCCGGGGCTTTTGATGGTCCGACTCGGGTTGGCTCTGTGCTGTTGGGTGAGAAATTGATATGGGATGTGTATACCAGCTTAAAAAATAGCGACAAGTATCGTGACAATACTTTACTGATTATCACTATGATGAACATGGCGGTTGTTTTGATCACATTGTACCACCAGCGGCGGTGCCACCTGTGGCTGGTATGGTGGGGCAGGATGGCTTTACCTTTGACCGCCTTGGTATCAGGGTGCCGATGGTGATGATATCGCCTTACCTGCACAAAAATACCATTATTAATGAAGATTTTGATCACACGTCTTTTATTAAAACCATGTGTGATAAATGGGGGATGGCGGGATTAACCGACAGGGATGCGGCAGCCAAATCGTTTGCCGGGGTTTTTTCAAGCCAAAAGCGCAGCGACCCTTACCCCGATATTCCCGAGCCTGTGATCCCATCGGGTTGTGATGCTGATTATCATCAAGATCCGCTGAATGAATTACAAAAATCGATTTTGATTGGATTGACCCACCTAGTGCAGAGCAAAGCGGCTGAAGAACTTGTTGCTGGGGTGGCTGAAGTAGCGAATGATGTTGCTAAGGTTAAAGCCGAAGCGGTTAAAACCGTCGGCGATGCGATAAAGTATATTGACAGTATTAAGCATCTTTTTTAAAGGGCGACAATTTATGCCCGCTTGTATGTCGAAGTCGTCAAACAAGCGGGATGGTGCGACACTGCGCTAAATCCTTCGCCTACTTAGCCAGCAAAAACTTCAAAATGGCAGTGTAGTCTGCTTGTGATTTGAGCTCTACGGCATTGACCCAGTATTTATGATTGACGATAAGGCTTGGTACACCCTTGTTCTGTACTTCGGTGGGCAGTGCTAACCAACCTTTTTTCATTCGATTGGCTGAGGCTTTGACGCTGAAATTCTTCATCGCACTGTCAAACTTTTTGCCATCAACACCTTTGGCAATAAACAAGTCTCTTATTTCATCTTCGTCGCTGAATCGCTTTTTATCGACGTGAATGTGCTTAAAAATCGCCTCGGTAACATCATTGCCTAATTTCATCTTTTTGATCACCGCTAGCGCCCGAGATAATGTATGCAGCGTTTCTTGGGGGGCCAACGGCATGCTTTCGACATGGCGTTTTTCGAAGGTTGCGCCAGCTGGCAGACCTTCTTTGAGCAGTTTCACTGCGCCTTCAAAACGATAGCAGTGGGCGCAAAAGAATGAAAAGTATTCAGTCACCACCGGCTTTGAACTGGCGGTTTTACTGATGACTTTATAATGTACGCCTTCTTCAAACTGCGGTGCAGCATAAGCGCTAACACTCAAGCTAAGACTCATCATAAGGGTGGTAAAAAACAACGTGATTCTTTTCATATTCATTCCTGTTTTAGCGGGGTTGCAAAAAATTACCGCTCAGATTACCACAGTGTTATCAACGATGCCAATTTACCGCTTATAGATTTGTTACAAGTCGTATGACCCCTAGTTCAAAGGTCAGCGTCAAAGGGCTTGATCAAAACTATCATCATGCTACACTTTGCAGTTACACCAAATGAACCTTTTAAACACCAAACAACGGAGAAAATTGATGATTGTCGCTAACCCTTTTCGGGCGGTAACTCGCTAAACGCTTTAAAGACGTTTAAGCTAAGTTTTACAAAGTTAGACTGCCCGGTTGCTAAACCGGGGCATTAATAATGCCCTTAAGCATATTTATCTGAACGCACAACTGTATTGACACAATACAGCGCGTCGGGGGCTGTTATGACATCTTCAATTTCTACATCTACATCTACATCTTCAACGATTTCTACATCACCATCACTGTCTTTATCTCAACTGGGATGGACACCGTATTTTCAACAACAATTGTCACTGCAAGAGTGGGAAAATCACACCATTGGCCGTATTGCGGCACATCATCGAGCGACCATCGAATATATCACCATAGAGTCGGGTAAATGCTTATTGCCAATCACTTCGGGTTTGACCGATTTGACTGTGGGCGACTGGATATTGCTCGATAGTGATCAGCGTTTTGTTCGTTCATTGACGCGTTTATCGTCTTTTTCACGCAAAGCCCCGGGTAGCAAAGTGGCTGTGCAGCATATTGCGGCCAATATCAGCACCGTTTTTGTGGTGTGTTCGCTTAACCAAAACTTTAACCTCAGTCGCATCGAACGTTATTTGGCATTGGCCAATGAAGCGGGTGTTGAACCTGTGGTGGTATTGACCAAAGCAGACTGCTGCGACGATCCTCAAGATTACCTTGACCAAGTGCGTTCGCTGGATCCAATGTTAATGGTTGAGGCGGTTAACGCGCTCGACTCACAGAGTGTGAAAATCCTCGAACCTTGGTGTAAGGTGGGTAAAACCGTGGCTTTTGTTGGCTCTTCAGGGGTAGGTAAATCGACGTTAGTGAATTGTCTGCTGGGTGAACTGTCGACAGACAATGGCCAGCAAACACAACTGACCGCATCAGAGCGATTGGACGACAGCAGGGGGCGACATACTACCACATCGCGTTCGTTACATTTGATGCCTGCTGGCGGGTTATTGCTCGATACGCCGGGAATGCGTGAGTTACAGCTGGCCGATTGTGACAGTGGTATCGCGCAGACCTTTGACGATATTGTGACACTGGCGGTGCAATGCCGCTTTGCCGATTGTCAGCACCACAGCGAACCCGGTTGTGCGGTGCAGTTGGCACTGGCTGCTGGTGAGCTGGAGCAACGTCGATTGACCAACTACCTCAAGTTGATGAAAGAGCAGGCCCATAATAGTGCGACGCTGGCTGAGAAAAGAGCCAAAGACCGTGATTTAGGGCGCTTTTATCGTCGGGTGCAAACGGATGCGAGGCAGCGCCGTAAGGGGTGACTAATCTGCCATTATTTCGATGGCAGCAGCCTTGTCGCAGGCACCGTCAACATAATTATAAATATTGACTTTGCTACCAGAGACTAATGCTGTAAGCGCGGTTGAATAGGCCCGGTCAAATACTTTGTCTGTGCCTGCTGCGGATTTTGGAAAATAGATATTATTTTGTATAGTTGTTGTGGTACAAGGACCTGTGCCACCTGCCGTAACGACCATAAATGATGCGCCATTACCACTGGTGTTAACTACTTTGGTCACTTTTGCGTTTAACACGATATATTGTCCATCAGCTAATACGGTTGATGAGAAAAAGACCAAAATCATGGGGAGAATTTTTTTCAACGGCATTGTACTTTATCCTTATATAATCAATTAACTAGCGTATCGTCACTCTAGCATGGATTATCCATAAGTTAAATAATTTACCTAAAAAAGATATATTACAATTGACACCGTGCCAAGTACGCCTGAAACATCACAGTGGTTTGAGAAATAAAAGTGCGTTGATTAATCTCAAAATTAACCGCCGGAGCGCAATGATTAAACACCACCCAGTCGGCCACGATCACCGTTAACACATAACCGATAAATTCAATCGATTGGTGCAACGCATCAGAGTCGTAACCTTCGGTGCAGTCTTGCCATGAGTCGAGTAATTGCTTATACAGCGACATCTCACGTTTTTGGTTATCAGCGGTCTGAGGGTGTAAGCGGGTATATAGCTGGGTGGTTTTAAAAATGTGTTTATCACGCTGATGATACCAGATGGTGGCTTGAATCAATTGCTCAATGCGGGCGTTTAAATCGCCATGCCAGCCTTTTTCAATCAGGGTTTGAAACCAGTTGAAATACTCATATTTGGCGATTTTATAGAGGTAGGGTAACAGTTCATCTTTGGATTTAAAGCGGCGGTAAAAATTGCCCACCGATACGCCAGCTTTACTACAAATATCGGTAACCTTGATTTGTTCAAAATAATGGTCAACCAATAACTCGTCCAACGCCGTTAATAGCTTTTGTAAGGTTTCTTTAGAGCGCAATTGTTTTGGCGGATTGTCAGTAAAATAGCGGGCATATGGCATCACAAAAACTCCGATCAATTCAACTCTGCTTAAAATGTAGACTATTAGAGGCGAAAATGCGAATGATGGTTCAGTTGAGCTTTATCATCAATACCCACTGCAAATAAAATCGTTATAATGATAGCATTAAGAGTTAAGAACCATTCAACAGGTTATAGACCATGAACAAAGTCGTATTATCAATCATTGTGCTGTTATTGACGCTGATGGCAACATCCGTCACGGCTGCGCCAGAACCGCAAAATAATGGCGTGGCTTATAAGGTGAAAAAAGGGGAATGGCTGAGAAAGGTGGCCAAAGATCAGCTTGGCGATTCTAAAGCCTTTCAACAAATTATTGATGCCACTAACGCCAAAGCCAAACAAGACCGTCGTTTTATTACCATTGAAGGTGTCGCTTCACTCGTCGTCGGTCAGCTGCTTTGGATACCGATGCCTGGGGATGACAGTAACAAAAATCCTGTGGCGACGGTCACGCCAATGCCTATTACAACAGCTACCCCAACGCCCAGCAAAGCCAAAAAGCAGATTGCTAAAACTGAACCTGGATATGTGGTGATGCCGACCACCGATTGTGAAATTCAGGTGTGGTATAACTATCAGATTGTGGCGATACCCGCCATTAATCGGCGCTGGAAAGAAGCAGGGTTAACCTTAGCTCAGCGTTCCGAGCGTGCCCATGCATTGCGTCAAAATGCGAGAGCGAATGCCCGTTATATGATGGCTGATCAAAAAAAGGCCGAAGCACTGCGTGAGCAGGATATGCAGAAATTTGGCAACCCTGATGGCCCAACATTTTCTTATCAGGTGGGTAAAATCCTCGATAGCGGGGTGTTAGGTGACGCCGTTTATCAAGCTGTTCTTGATAGGGCCGCTCGGATAACCGAAGCCTTTAACCTACCGTGCCAATAACTGTTCAGAGCACTCATCTTTCGCACCATAACGGCGTTATTTTCGTACTCAAGCAGTTACATAGGATTATATGCGCCTGCTTTGCGTGCGCAAATGCCTTGTTCTGAAGCGAAATCTAAGCACTCTGAACAGTTATTTAAACAAATAAAATTCTATTTGTATCAATAGAATTCACCACCATACCTAAGGTATAATCCCCGAGTTATCAGGCAACCGTTGTTGCCTGAATGTCTCAAGGAGTCAATATGATTCAGCACTGTGTCCATTGTTTTTCAAGGCGTTTTTTTAGGTTTGCTATTTATTTTCCTGTTTATCTTGCGCTGGCCACTTTGCTGTCATCGTGCGCTAATGTTGGTCGCACCACCAATCTGCCACAAAAAAGTGCTGCCCAGCAGCGTTTATTCAGCGCCGGACTGGTTCAGCGTTTTGGTGATGATCAGGCTTTGCTGTCATTGGCGCATCAGGTTGAAGATTTTTATTATTCCGATGCTAGCACGGTTATCCAGCCTTATATCGATGCCATTCGCCAGTTTGATACTATCCCCGCCGAGGAATTTTGCCAGCCCCACAATCAGCTGACTTTAAACCAAGCGGTGTCTTTGAATTCCACCAGTTTGTTGGCCACTTATCAGTTATATAAGTGTGCAGTTATCGCCAAAGACAAACCGTTGGCGATGCGTTATTACCATCACACTGAGCAATTGATTCAAGTGCTGTGGGATGAAAGCAAGGGTCATGATATTGACATGGCCATGGAAGTCAGAGAAATCGACGAAGCTTACGTGTTAGCTGAATTGGTCGGTCTTGATGTGCTGGATGTAGAAATCGTTGATGATGTTGACGGTTTTGCTTATAAGTTTCATTTGCTGGATATCAAAAAACGTCAGTTTCAGCATCGTTATTTTAAAAACCACCGCTTGTTGAAAATGATGCTGACAGATTTGTCAGGCCTGGACTTGGATAATAAGCAGGTCACCAGTTTATTGCTCGATGCCTATACCAAGCAAAAATATCCCACCGCGTTGATTCTTAAGGCCCGCAAACTGCTCGATAAAGCGTTATATGTTAAGGCCATCAAGTTACTCACCCCGATAGCTAAAGACAGCGCATTAGCAGCCACTTTATTGGCCGAAGGGTTTATTAAACTGGGTCAACGAGAATCTTTGGATCCATTGCTGTCGAGGATTGATATTGCGGCGCGAAACGGTCTCATTGAAGCCAAACTGCTGCTGGGTCAGTATATTATGCTGTTTGCTACTAACGACAAGAAACTGGCCGACAGCGACCAACTACTCGATGAAGTGGATGAGCTCACATTTGCCGGTAACGGCGTGCGTCTACAAGTAGAAAAACTCAGTCGTTATCCGGACAATATGTCGTTGTTAACAAAATGGTACCAAAGAACCAACAAGGTCGAGATACTGGATGCCATGATTGAAGTTGCTCAGTCATTGCACGCCTTTTCGGTTAAAAATGCGTTAGCCAAAAATAGCGTGACCAAAAAAGCCAATGTTGAATATGCCTTACGGCAATTGGCGGCGGGTTTTGGTCATCCGGGGGCATTGGATAGCGCGGCACAAATGATTGAACGAAAAGAGCTTTCTCCTGAGCAGGCGGGAGAGGTGTTGTATAACTTGGCGCTGATATTTGATTTTGCCGGACAGGGCGTCACTGCTGATTTGGCCATCGCGCTGAAATATTATCAGCAAGCGGTGGCATTGGGTAATGCTCAGGCGCAGGCCAATTTGGGTTACCTTTTTGAGGCAGGCAAACATGTCAGTAAAGATATGGTGAAGGCCCACCAGTTTTATCAACAAGCCGCTGATCAACACAATGCCCAAGGCATGAACAATTTGGCCACGTTTTATCTCGAAGGTAATGTGGTCGACCAAGATCACGCCAAAGCGTTGGCGTTATATCAGGCTGCAGCGGATATGGGCAATGATTTTGCCATTAATAACATGGGTAAACTTTACTATTATGGTTGGGGCGTTGATAAAGACTTGCCGCTTGCTTTTGATTACTTTCAACGCGCCGCTGCATTAGGTTTTGAGGACGCGATCGAATGGGTTGGTACCATGTATCATCTGGGCGAAGGGGTGGCCAAAGATGATTTGCAAGCGATTGAATTTTTGACTAAAACATCCAAAACAGGTTATCCAATATCGTCTTTTTATCTGGCTGAAATCTACTTTGTCCAAGATAACATGGCGCTGGCGATTGCGGCTTATACATTGGCGTGGCAACAAGGGGATACAGATGCATCACTGACACTCGGCGATATTTATGCCAATGGTCGCAAGGTTAAAAAAGACCCCAAACTGGCGATGCATTGGTTTGAACAGGCATTGGCTATGAACAATATGATTGCCGCAGACCTGCTGGGCGACATGTATTTAAATGGCGATGGTGCCGCTCGGGACGAAAGTAAAGCCTTGGGGCTTTACCAGCAATTTTCTGATTATGAGGGGTTTAATATCAACGCCTACATCGGAGATAAGTTTTATTTCGCTAATGAGAAAATACAGGATTATGGTCGTGCCAAGCACTTTTATGAATTGGCGGCGACGCAAAACGAAGAAAATTCGATTAACAACCTCGCTGAGATGTATCGTTATGGTCAGGGGGTGGCGGTGGACTTTGCACGGGCCATTGAATTGTATCATCGTGCGGATATTTTGAAATCTGAAATTGCGCCCTTTAACCTTGGCCAAATGTATCGGGATGGTGAAGGCGTGGCGATTGATTATGCTCAGGCGCTGTCGTGGTTTAACCAATCTGCTCAAAGGGGATTTAGTGAAGCCAGTTATGATTTGGCCCAAATGTATCAAAAGGGGCAGGGCTGTGAGGTTGATTTGGCCAGTGCTAACCGCTGGTATGCCAAAGCGGTGGATAAGCAATTTCCTGCGGCTCAGTTTGCGCTGGGCAAAAATACCTTTTATGGTTATGGGGTCGACAAAGATGAACAAGCGGGTATTGCCTTGATTCGTCTTAGTGCTGAGGCGGGTTATCAACCGGGTATTGATTTTGTTGCAAGCTCGTTAGTGTTGCAATGATATGAGCCTTCACTTATGCTGCTGTTATAGTTGCACTATCGAATTATCACTTTGCTTATCACCTTAAATATTTGGACCAATTGGCCATCAAGACTCTGCCAGCGCCTGTTGCAGGGCCACTCTACGTTGTTGCTTTGCCTGACGCTATTAATTCCCGCCACGTCCGCCGTAGAAGTCGAACCACAAACCATCAATCAATTGCTCGACGCGGGCAGTTTTCATTTATTGCGTGATTTGGACAAAACCAATCAGCTGCTGCAACAATTAAGCGCGCAAAAAAATCAATTCAGCGCTGTGCAGCGCAATCAATTTACTTTGCTCAAAGCCGCTTATTTCGGGTCCATTGATCAACATCATGAACGGGTGTCGTTGGTCAGGGGAGTGATTGACACGATTAATAATGCCAATATCCGTGTCCAGTTTCTTTATGAATTGACCGATAGTTACGTGCATCTCGGTGAGTATGAACAGGCGCTGGTGGTGATGAACCAAGGTATTCGTTTATTGCCAAAACTCACTGATATCAAAGCCAAAATATCGATGTTGCAAGGGGCTACGACATTATTGGTTTCGTTAAGTGCTTATGTCGAAGCACAGAATTATGCCAATCGAATGTATCAAATTGGGCTTGAAAATAATAACCTTGATACGATTTGTATTGGCCTGACCAATCAAATTGAGATTTTGTTTAAGCTCGGTGATATTGACATGGCCCGAGCGGCCATTAGTGGTGCGGTTGCGGTGTGCGATGAGAGCAATTATACCTTTAACTCGTCAGTTTTGCGGGGTCTCGAAGCGGTGAACCTGATTGATTCTGGCCAAAATGGCATTGGCGTCAAAAAGGCCCTGAATGTATTGGATGAGCTTCAATTGGACAATAATACCTCCAGCTATATTCAGCGAGTTGAAGAAGCGATTGCCAGAAGTTATTACCATATGGGTGATCAAGACAAGGCGCTTGCTTATGGTTTGCTGGCTTATCAGCGCAACAATCAATCGCAATCAAGGGGCTTGATGAAAGACATTAGTTTGACTTTATCGCAAATCAAACGTGCTCAGGGAGATTTTGCGGCAGCATTGGCTTATAACGATATTTATCTGCGTGAGCGAGCACGGGTTGAACAAGATAAAAGTGCCAAAAACCTGGCTTATCAGCAGGTTAAGTATGATAGCCTAGATAAGACCAGCCAGCTTGAACAGTTAAAATTTAGCAATAACAGTTTGATTTTGGCGCAAAGACAGCAAACTGAAAAAGCAGATAACCTGATGTTAATGGTGATATTGACAGTGGGTTTATTACTATTTTTGACGGTGTTGGTGGTGGTGAGCTTAAGACAAAAACGGGCGTTGATTTATGCCGCCCCCGGAGAAAATCAAGGTTATCATCTGAGCGGATTTTTGCGCCGTAGTGAACCATTGTTAACCGATGTTCACCAAGGCGGCGAGCGCTTTTGTATGATGTTGTTTGAGTTAGATGATTTTGCCGAGCTTGAAACCCATTCTCAAGATACCATGGGCCATTCGTTGATCAATGAAATTACCGAGGTGTGCAAACTACAGGTGCGTCAAAGTGATCAGCTCAGTCGTATCAGTGAACAGCAATTTGCCATTTGTATCGTCGAATCATCAGAGCAAGGTGCAATCATTCTCGCTGAGCGTTGTCAGCGGGCCATTGCGTCAATTGATGTCGAAAATGCTCAAATCACCACCCCCTTAGCGGCGACATTTGGTATTGCGATGATCGGCGACGAATTTGTCGATGCCAGTGAGGCGATGATAGCCGCGCAAAAAGCGCTGCATTTGGCCAAAGATGCTGGGCGTAATCAAATATTTGTCCATAACAAACGCGAAGTCTAAACACGCCGAATCACCATAATTCCCCTTTATAAAACCACCAAAATCCCTTTTCTGTCCTAAAACCCTGATTCAACCCGAAACAGACACTTTTATTCATAAAACAACAGGACTTTATGCCCGTTTCCATACTATGATTGTTAAATGTTGTTGATATGCATTTGATTGTTAGGTTTATGGGTTGGACACAAGAATATAAAAGCGCCACCGTGCTGATTGCTGATGATGATGAATCACAATTAGAACTGCTGGAGCAGGTATTGAACATTCATCGTTTTGAGGTGATCGCGGTAAGAAACGGGCTTGAAGCCGTGATTGCTTTTCGCGAGCATCAACCCGATGTGGTGTTGTTGGATGTTGATATGCCACAAATGGACGGATTCACTGCTTGTGATTTAATGCGCAAGGAATTTCCAGACTTAACGGTGCCTATTGTTATGGTCACTGGTATGGATGACGTTGAATCCATTGAAAAAGCTTATGCGGTGGGGGCTGACGATTTTATCGCCAAACCCTTGTCATGGCCAGTGTTGGGCCATCGGGTATTTTATTATCTCAAAGGCAGTCGGGCACTGGACGAGATCAAAACCCGCAATGAGCGAGAAAAGACCCTGTTCAGGGCTATCCCCGATGCGGTGATCCATTTTGATGCTAAGCTCGAAGCCAAAGATATTCATCTGGGCAAACAACGGCACTTGTTTGGCAGCGATCAGAGCTGCTCTAATGAAGACTTGTGTATCGACAACTTTGTCGACAGCCCGCTGGTACTCAAAGTGCAGGCTTTGCTCAAAGCACGCCTTAATGCCTCCCCGAGCGACTCGGCAGAATCCCAATTTGAAGAAAACCTCACCTTAAACGGTAAAATTAATCATATCGAAATCCGTATCGCTGACAGTGTTCATAGTGAGGTTATTGTGGTGGTGCGTGATATTTCGATGCGCAAAGCCAATGAACAGCAAATTCTCAATCTGGTGTCGTATGATCAGTTAACGGGTCTACCCAATCGTCGCTACCTTGAAGACGAACTCGAACGGGGGCTAAACAGAAACCAAAACAGTGATACCAAAGTGGCGTTATTGTTTGTCACTATCGACCGTTTTAGTAACATAAATGAGTCTTTTGGCCTTAAGGTGGGTGATCAATTGTTGGTCGACACCGCCAAACGATTCGAAGAAGGGCTCAATACCATTCTTGAAGGCGAACACGGCGCCAATGAAGGCCATTTTCGCCTTGCCCGTTTCAGTGAAAATGAATTTGCCCTTATGCTGACCCATCTCAGTGATAGTAGTGAAGCCTATCGAATAGGCCAGTTATTACAGGATATGGTGCTCGACCCGCTGAATATCGATGGCAATGAGTTGTATATTTCATTGTCTGTTGGCATCGCTTTTTCTCCCGATGACTCAACCGATAGCGGTCAACTGATTGAAATGGCGGGGCAGGCGGCCAATCTGGCGAAAAAACCCGGTAATCAGATCATTGGTTATTCGGCAGAGTTTAACAGTCAAGCGCAACGTAAGCAGGCGATCGAACGGCATTTGCGTAAAGCGCTCGAAGCCGGAGAGTTCCATCTGGTGCTTCAGCCTAAACTGTGTGTCAGTGACCCTCAGATGCTGAGTGCCGAGGTTTTACTACGCTGGGTTAACAGCGAATTAGGTTTTGTTTCTCCGGCGGAATTTATTCCCATCGCCGAGCAAAGTGAAGTGATCATCACCATTAGTGAATGGATTTTCGAAGAAGCGTGTCGTCTCAGTGCCAAGTTACGTCATCAGTATGACAAAAAAGTCAAACTGGCGATTAACCTCTCTCCCCAGCAGTTTACCCAGCAAGACAATCTTATTGCGTTTTTTCAACATCATGTCGCCAACGTTGGCATGGAGCCGGCCCACTTTGAACTGGAAATCACCGAAAATGTGTTGATTGATGATGTTGATTATACTTCGAGACAGTTAAATGAATTAAGAGAGCTGGGTTTTTCCATCGCTATTGATGATTTTGGCACGGGTTACTCATCGTTGAGTTACCTGACTCAGTTTAATATTGATACCTTAAAAATTGACCAATCATTTATCAATACCTTTGATGATCCGCGCAGTCAGAAACTGATTGAAACCTTGATTGTTATGGGTAAAAAAATGAATATGAAAATCGTTGCCGAAGGGGTAGAAACCCTAGCGCAACTGGAGTTTTTAAAACAAAATCAATGTGATTATGTGCAAGGGTATATTTACGCCAAACCTTTGCCATTTGATTTGTATGTGGACTTCTTACAACAAGAGTTACAACAATAATTGACGACAGGTGTACTCAGTGAAGATGATTTCTCAGTCCGGATGGATGCGCAATAAAACCCCAAGCTGGTTGTTGATGCCCTTATTAATGACGACAGTGGCTTGGCCGCTGGCCAGTTTGGCAGAGCAGGATGATTTGAGTGATTTGAATCTGGCCGATTTGATGAATATCGAAATGGTCTCTGGGTCTAAGTTTAAGCAGGACTTAAGTGATATCACCGCGGCTGCCTATGTGATCACCGAACAAGACATCAAAAATGCTGGCGTGACCAATTTACCCGAATTACTTAAAATGGTGCCGGGGGTATTTGTCTCTGAAGCCACCGCCAATAGTTGGGCGGTGGGTATTCGTGGTTTTAACAGTTTGTTTTCTAATAAAGTGCTGGTGATGATCGACGGCCGCAGTTTGTTTTCACCGTTATTTTCTGGGGTATTCTGGGAGCAAATCGACCTGTATATCCCTGATATCGAACGCATCGAAGTGATCCGTGGCGTTGGCTCTACGGTCTGGGGGGCCAATGCGGTGAATGGCGTGGTCAATATCATTACCAAATCTACCCTAGATAACGAAAGCGTCCAATTGTATATCAACAAAGGCACTCAGCTGGATTACGATGTAGGCGTTCGAGTTGGTACCAAAATCGCTGAGCAAAGTTACGCGCGATTTTATCTCAAAAGCAAAAGAATTGATGGCAGCGATTATGCGCAATTTCCGGTGGATGATAGCTGGTCATCAGATGCCATTGGCGGCAAGTGGGAGCACTTTGCCGGACGAGATTCTTATATGTTCTCTGGTGATTACCTCGATCAGTCACTCAATGATAGCACCATGATCTCTTCGCGAATCACTGACCTCGACATCCCGGTAAAAAATATCAATACCAATTTGAGTTTTCAGTGGCAACGTCAGATGTCGACTAACCGCGCTTTTACCTTGTCTTCGCAAATCCAGCAAAGTGAGCGGGAGGCTAAGTATTATCGGATTGATGACCATATGTCCAACATCGAATTTGATACTAGTTATCAGTTGGATAACCATCAATTTTCGTTTGGACTCGGCGCGCGTCAGCATGTGATTGATTTTGATCCAGGCATTATGTTTGAGGTTGAGATTGGCGGTGCGCGAACGAATGTCGAAATTCAGAGTAAGGCGACCATTCTCAGTGCTTATATCCAAGATGAATGGCAATTTGCGCCGGACCATCGTCTGATTATTGGCAGTAAATATGAATCTCATAAACATCAGCAAAACAATCAAAACCCCGACCAGTATCAGTATGTCAGCGAAGGTCAAAATACCAGTGCCTGGTTACCTACCTTGCGGTATCGCTTGGATTGGTCAGATAGTAGTCGATTTTGGGCGGCGGTATCCCAATCTGTCCGGGTACCCTCGTTGTCGGATCATCTTATTCAGGTGCCAGTGGCAACCATCCCCGCAGGCACGGCCCTAAATCCCAGCCCTTGGCCATTTGAGTATTTTAGTGCGGGTACTCGTTCATTTGAAAAAGAAACCCTAGTGTCGTTTGAGCTGGGTTTCAGAGCGGCGCTTAATGCCAGCAATTCGATTGATATTGTCGCTTACCATAGTCGTTATGATGACGTCAGGGCGTTTCAAGATGAGCCACAAATGTGCCAGAACAGTGGCCAGGCGCCACCATTTTGCTTACCTGAGGATAAGATAGTGCAGCAGGCATTGTTTAACAATGCCTCTGATGTGACGATAAACGGTGTTGAGGTGGCATGGCAAAGCCATTTGTCAGAGCACCTCGATTTATCGCTGAATTACGCTTACATGAACCAATTGATTGGCGCGGTATCGACGGATACTATCATCGATTTCACCTCGCTGGGACTCAGTCCACAACACCAGTTGGGTTTACAGCTAGATTGGTCGGCGCTGGATAAATTAAATCTACAGTTTAAATACCAATACGTGGGGAATTTTGAAAAGCATAATGGGACAGCCGTGGTATCTGATAGTGGCATTATTATTAATGATTTTGAGTTTGACCCACGTTTTGTCGATAACCAGCATACCGTAGATATTGCCCTAACGTATGCGATACTGCCTCAATGGACCTTAAAATTTAATATCAATAATCTGTTACATCAAAGTGGTCTGCAATGGCAGCCAGAGTTTCCTAATGCACACACCAGAGACATTGAACGGCGTGTTAACCTTGGTTTGGGTGTCAAGTTTTGATGTTGAATTTTATCAATCGGGCGCGTTGGCGAAAAAATGCTATGGTGATTGCTGTGCTGCTGATGTTGAGCTTGATGGCGAGTTCGTTTAGCGCCACTGCTATCGAGCCGAAAAAGCGTGACTTGCAATGGGCGTATATGATGAATTTTATTCGTTATTTCAGCTGGCCTGAGCAACCACACATGACGGTTAATTTTTGCATCATTGGTCGTAACCCGTTTTCGCTGGACCAGGGAGACTTTTCATCGAAGCAGAAAGATGGCAAAATTACTGCGGTGAAGTATCATGAGACCCTACCCTCGGTTGAAGTGATGAATCGCTGTCAGGTGATTTATTTTTCATCCAGTATTACGATGGCACAATTGTCATTTGTGTTTAGTAAACTGGGCAGCTTGCCGATAGTCACCATTGCTGACCATCAGGGGTTTATCAAGATTGGTGGTATACTACAGTTTACGGAAAAAAATAATAAACTGCGCTTTCGCTTAAATAAAGCGGTGTTAAATACCATGAACCTTAAGATTCATCCGGCATTATTACGTCTTTCGGATTAGCAGGATCAGTCGGATCAAAGTAGGTTAAGAGTAG
>JBLGCB010000053.1:0-24794 GCA_047617105.1 Phenylobacterium sp.
AAAGGCTTAGTATATGAAAAGGTTATAACTAGCGGCCTAGGGGCTATGGCTGATCATATCAGTAAAGTATACTTTAATGACAATTTAGATAGAATAACAGAACAACACTTCCTCTATAAAGAGCAGTCGCTCTTCAATAACAGAAAACCAATTTTCCGAACATTTAATGAAAAACTAAAATCATTAAAAATCATCAATGAGTCAAATGATAACAGCGGTTTTTATAACGTTCAGTCTGAAGAGTTTAAAGTTATAAAAAGAAACTATATAGTTAATTCAAAAGTGAATGTTGATACAGAAAATTCCAATTTAGAATTGATAAAGTCTAGATTTGTTTGTCTAAAAAAAGAGACTAAAACTAAAGTGCATTATTGTATAGTTAATGAAGAACCAAAATCAAAGCATCAATTAAGTTTTTTAAATTTTTAGAAATAATGGAGTTGTAAATGTGCACTAGGATTGAATATACGAAAACAAAAATTGAATCAATTAAATCAGAATTGAAAAAGCATTCAAATTTAGATGAGAACATTTGTGTCATTGTAACAGGATCATATGGAAGAGGAGAAGCTTCAGAAGTTTCGGATATGGATTGGTTTATAGTATCAAAGAATGACAGTTGTGGATCTACACTTTCTAATAATGACAGCCTCACTCTTAAAACCGTTACAGAAGTTGTCAATAAAAATATAGATCAAAATGCAGGTGATACCGGTACTTTTGAAAATATAATAACCATTTCAAAATTACTTGAGAATTTTGGTGGCGATAAAGAGACAAACCAAGATTTTACTAGGAGAATGTTATACCTCCTTGAAAGTAGATGTTTGTATAATGAATCATTATATGAAACTTTAAAAACTAAAATATTGGAAAATTATATAAAATCAGACCTACTCGACTCAAATATCAATAGATTTATGCTCAATGATATCATTCGTTATTACCGAACAATGTGCACCGATTACGAATACAAGGTGGCTGAAGCAGGAAAAAGCTGGGGAGTTAGAAAAATTAAGCTTCGTTTTTCGAGGAAACTAATATACTTTTCAGGGCTGCTAACTATAGCTGATACATGTAACCTAACTCGGAATGAAAAAATAACTAAAACACTAAAATTATTAAGTCTTACTCCAATGGAAAGAATTAAATGTATAGTTGGACCGGATAATGTTTCTGAATTAGTTAGACTGTATGAGTATTTTCTTGATGAAATATCAAAGCCTGAGGTAAGAGAAGAATTAAATGGTGTTGAACGGAATAATAGAAGTGAAACCGTCATCTATAGAAAACTGAAAAATAAGTCTCATAATTTTGCTTGGGAAATGGAAAAGCTATTGAAGCACAACTTTCCTCAAAGTCATCCGATTCATACCGCTTTGGTTTTTTAATGTGAGATTTCTTTATTTAAGGCATGGTAAAACAGAATTCAGTCTTAATAATAAATTTATGGGACGATGTGATTTACCTTTATTGAAAACCAATTGTAGCGAATTTAAAGAAGCAATCAGTTTAATTAAAGACTGGAAGCCATCTAAAGTTCTTTATAGTCCTTTACTCAGAGCTGTTGAGACTAAAAATATCATTCTAAATGCAGTCGATATAGATCAAGTTATTGAGTGTGATTACTTAATTGAGAGAGACTTTGGGAGTTTAGAGGGGAAGGAAAAGAATGAACAAAACAGGAAAGAAATAGAACTCTGTTCTAGTGCTGAAAGCAAAAGCCAGTTTCGAGAAAGAATCTCGACGTTATTACCGGTAATAAAATCTAATCCTAATGAATCTATTCTTATAATTGGTCACTCATCATTTTATAGGGAGATGATGCAAATTATCAATCCGGACCGTTTAGATAAAATTGAGTGTTGTGAAGTTAAAGTGGTTGAGCTGTAAACTCCGAAAGCTGGAAATTAAAATACTAGCTACCCCTCAATACTTTACACATTAAGATTACAGCCCAAGCTTCTTATGTTGAGTTATAAACGAATACTTTAATTTGCTTTTTTGGCGGGACGCTACACCGAGGTTTTTGGCAGCATCTACAGCCTAATAACTAAACAAACTGCCCCGCACACCACCCAGAAGCCCAAGCCCACTGAAAATTAAAACCACCCAGCCAACCCGTGACATCAACCACTTCGCCAATAAAATATAGTCCTTTAACCGACTTCACCTCTAAGGTTTTCGACGACAACTCATCACTATTAAGGCCACCCAAAGTCACCTCAGCAGTACGATAGCCCTCAGTGCCATTGGGTTTGATTTTCCACTGGTGAAAGTAATCACAAACCGCTTGCAGTTCTTTGTGGTTGTATTGCTTCAACGGTTTGCTGATCAGCTGTTCGGCTTCAATTGCCTGTTGAATAAAGCGTTTGGGCAACCATTGCGCCAGTACTGTTTTAAGCTCCTGTGCTGGATTAGTTTTGAGCACAGCGGCGAGTTCTTCGGCTAAGTCGATATCTGGCAGCATGTTGATTTCTACCGTGTCACCAGGTTTCCAGTAGTTGGAGATTTGCAGAATAACAGGGCCACTGAGGCCACGGTGAGTGAATAACAACGCTTCTTTGAAGCTGGTGCCATTACAGCTCGCTTCAACGTCAAAAGCGATGCCTGAGAGGGGTTCCAGCCATTCTTTGTCTTGGGTATGCAAGGTAAACGGCACTAAACCTGCGGTGGTTTTGAGCACTTGTAAACCAAATTGCTCGGCGACTTTATATCCGAAAGGCGTGGCACCAATTTTTGGCATCGACAGACCACCGGTGGCAATCACCAGTGAGTCACAGGTGTAAATGCCGCCAGTGGTGCACAGGGTGAATTTGCCGTCTTGTTGGGCGATGGTGACGATTTCTGTGCGCAACTGCACTTTAGCTTTGGCCGCTTCGCATTCGTCGAGTAACATGGTGACAATTTGTTTGGCGCTATCAAGGCAAAAGTATTGGCCGTGTGAACGCTCGTGATAGTCGATTTTATGTTTTTCGACCAGCGCGAGAAAGTCCCATTGGGTATAACGTTTTAAGGCAGATTTGCAGAAGTGATCGTTGTCAGACAAGAAGTTTTGCGGCTCGGTATACATGTTGGTGAAGTTGCAGCGGCCGCCGCCAGACATAATGATTTTTTGTCCGGCTTTTTTGGCGTGATCTAATACCAATACTTTGCGCCCCCGGTAGGCCGCTTGTGCGCCGCACATAAGGCCGGCAGCACCGGCACCGATGATAATAACATCCCATGAAGACATATGGTGGGTTTCTCTATAAGGGTCAAATAGTCAATATGCGGCTATTATACACTTATTCGACCATGAGTTTCACCCATCCTATCCCTAATGATCAGCTGGCGTCATAATGCTCTTACAACCCGTTTTGGCCAGTTCAGCCAAATCCTTATCAATGAAAAACAACGCTTTACCGTCATCACCAACCATTTGAATCTTGTCTAGTATGCCTTTAAACAATTTCTCTTCTTCATGCTGCTCGGCCACATACCACTGTAAAAAGTTAAAGGTCGAATAGTCCTGCGACATATTGGCGGTATGCGCCAGTCTATTAATTTCTTCGGTCACCAAACACTCATGTTCGTAAGTTTTCTGAAAAATTTCGGCGAGGCCGTTAAACTCATGAGGTGGCGCGGCAATGGTGCCTATCAACGGCAAGGCACCTGAATCACTGAGGTAAGAAAACAAACGGTTCATATGAGACATTTCTTCATCGGCATGTTTATGCATAAACTCAGCACAACCCTCAAAACCATGGTCATCACACCAACCAGCCATTTGTAAATACAGATTGGAAGAATAAAACTCCAAATTGAGTTGCGAGTTTAGATTATCAATCATTTCTTGTTTTAACATCGTTGTTACCCTTGATTTATTACCAATAAGGGCTGACTTCAACCCTCTTTCCAATATGCTTCAAAGTATAGTTCATATATTCACGCTCGCCCACATAGATATGATGGGCTAAGGATTAATATCAGTCGCGGTCACATTGCTCTTGGAACGACTCTGAACACTGCCCTGGCGATTGTCATCACCGAGATTTTTATCCACCGCCTTGTTCTGTAATTTTTTATCCTGCTCTGACGCCACAGGGCTTTTGGCCTGCTGAGCCAGTTTTTCCTGCTCGGCTTTTTCTTTGGCCTGTTGCTCGGCAGCTTGTGCTTTCGCCAATTGCGCCAAACGCTGTTTTTCTTTGGCTGCTTTGTCAGCCTGTTCTTTGGCTAAGCGTTTGGCTAAACGTTGCGCTTTTTCTTTCGCTTGACGTTTTTTCTCGGCCTTCTCACGGGCAATACGTTGTTTTTTCGCTTTGGCTTTGGCCTTCGCTTTAGCCTTTGCTTTCTCCTTTGCTTGGGCCAGCGCTTTACGTGATTGCTCTGCTTTTTTATGCACCACCACAACGTCATCGGCTGCCCATAACGCGCTTAACAAGCTCGATTCAACCGTGCCATAAGCTTCAATCACTGCGGTGTTGACGATTTCACGGCTTTTAAAGCCCGCTTTGTTGGCCGATGCCGTCAGGTGGTCAAGAGTTTGATTGGTTTGTACGTCATACAAATCAAGTATCAGGTTCACATCGGCCAGTTTGAGGTTGGCGCTGATCCCCGATTTGGTCTCATCGACTTTCACCTCGGTTTCAAGCACGATGTTAGCGCCCATTTTTTTCGCTCTGTCCTGCGCCGGTTTGCCATAACTGCCGGTGCCCAGTGAAATGTAGTTAATACCCTGTTTTTTCAGGGCTTTAACAATCAACTCTTCAAATTCATAAACATCTGACTGGCTCAACAACCCCACCGTCAGCTCACTGTTTTCTCTTTTGATTAAACCCGCTAACGTCAGGCTGCGATTGATTTTGTCCATATCGAGGTAGTTGGCCACCCAAACATGTAAAAACAAGCCCTTTTTACTGGTGTAGATCACCTGCGAATCGACAATATTTTTAACGATTTTGATTTTACGGCGATATTTGCGTAATTGGGCCGGTTTTAATCCCGCATAATTACGTTTGAGGAAGTCATTGACGAATTTTTTTGATGCCTGCTTTTTGATATAAGCATCTGAATTAGCGGTGCTTTTGCTATAAGGTAATTTGGTTTCTTGAACCCACATGCGGCCATTGCCCTGACGCCTGGCAAAACGTTCAATCGCCAAGGTAAAAGGGTCTGAGCCTGAGGTCGATTGCCCGGTCATAAACAGTAAGGCCTGATGGAAACTGTCTAGCCGGGCATTTTCAGGGGCATACTCACGTAACTGCTCCACCGCTTCATAAGACTCTTGCCACAATGAGGCTTTGGCACTGTCAATAATCGCCAGCCAGCGATCTTTTAACCACTGTTGTTGGAGGTTGTTTTTATCGTCAACCCCGGCCCAATCAACCTCGACATCGCCCTTAATCTTTTCCAGAAAATCTTCATAATCGATGTCATTAAACAACGCCCCTTTTACCACCATCAGTTCACTTGAGTCGATATGTAAATCATTGTCTTCAAAGCGTAACCCCTGGGCGCTTAATACTTGCTGTCCGGTGGCTTTGTACGCCACGCCATTGCGGGCAAACGTCACCTGACTCAACGCAAGCTCGCCATTTTCCACCAGCAAAGCCACTGCATTTTGCGATAGTTCAACGTTTTTAAGGCTCAGTTTGCCGTTATTAAGCACTTCAATGGCATTGCTCATGTTTTTAAGTGAGCAATCCGCCAGACTCAGCCCCGACTGGTCAACAATCACAGTACCATTGATAAAGTGGGTATAGCTGAAAGCACTCTCATATTCACCGGTATTCGACAAGCGTAATTGCCACGACTGACCCGAGCCCGACAAGAGAATGGGCGACTGTTGATTGCCCAGCCCCACCACTTTGCCTAATATTTCAAGGCGACCTTCGCCTTCAAATTTGATGATGGTGCCCGGCGATAATGTTAGGGTGGCATTGCGCAATACTCTGATCGGTTGGTCGATAATATAAGGGCTGGCCACGGCGTAAAATGTGCTGTCTGAGATGATATCTTCATCTACGTTGGTCGGACCAATGCCCACCGCCGCCACTTCGATATTGGCAAACGGGCTTTGATTTCCAGCTTCATCTTCGGCATAGATGCGATAGTGGTAGGTATTACCTTCAATAATGTCTTCATCGGTGTAATCAGAGATGTTGATGGCAGCGATTTCGGCATATCGGCCAGTATCCGGATCGGCTCTTTCGATATGGTAGGTTAAGGTTTCATTGCTGGCACTGGCGGCAGGCCACGACAATTTGATTGCCTCTTGAACTGGCGATGATACCACCTCGCTGATCGCCTCAGGCACGATGCTATCAATGCCAACACGCCCCGGCACCCGCCAGACAATCGATGCCGGATTCTCAATTCGGGTGGCGTTAACCTTAATGATCAATCCCTCGGCATTGTCGTTGTTATTGACGATATAACGGCCGACATATTCACCCTCGCCCTGCTCCGCCAATACATTGCCGACAAATTTGTTGCCCAAATCAAAGGTCGCCGCCAGCCCGGGTTCTGCGCGCATAAACACGGTAATTTCATCACCGGCTCTAAACGGTCCTTCGGCAACATTCGATAGTGCCAAGGTGATTTTTACAGGTTTGATTTTTGCTCGCTGACCAATCGGAAACGGAATTTCTGCGGCAAATATACGCGCCAGTTTATCAACCAAGGTTTGACGCACCGCTTCGGTCAGTACTTGAGCAGACGAAATGGCTTGAGCGATAAAGGTCAGTGGGTTGAGGGAAATACCGCCTTCGCGTTCGGCAATCGATTCTTCTTTTTCCCAGATGTAGTTATTATCAATCTTAGAATAGAAACTCAGTTTAATGGTGATTTTGTAGTGGGCATAAGCGGCGGCATAGATTTTTTCGACCAGTGGCACATCAACGTAAATCAACCCTTCAACACCAAGCTTCTCAGCCAGTTCTAGCGGGTCGTAATCCATGTGTTGGCGGCCTTCAGACTGCTCTAGTTGGGCCAGTCGGCGATCAATATCATAAGGTTTAAGCAGCTCAAAGTTTTTCGAACTGAGGTTATTGTGAATGACGGTTCTGATATCGTCTCGTTCACGATCATCGCCCTCACCTACCGCGGGCAAAACCGCAATACGTCGAGGTACGCCTGCTTCGCCTTCAGAATTGCCATCCATCGATAATAAGCCAATCGCATCACCAAGGGTTTTACCCACTGAATCGAACAATCCCTCTTCTTTTTGCGCTTTCTTTTTATACTTAGGTTGTTCTGGTTCGGGGATAGGCGGCAGTTCAGCCTTAGGTATAGCCTTCGGTTTAGATGTAGTTGTAGGTTGTGGGGTAGTCTCAGCCGCGTTTTGGCTGCTATCTGTAGTTTGCGAATCGTCGTTCGCAGCGTAGGTTGGCGTGTTGCTGGCCAAAACCAGCAACACACTAAGGAGTAAAGCTTTTAACAAAATGCGCTCCGGATACGGATTATTCACTCAACCGAGCAGACACCGCAGTTTTTTTAAGGTTTTTCACCAATTCAGCGGTTTCCTTATTTTTCGATTGTGACATCACCAATGCTTTGGCCAACTCTTCGGCTGCACCAACAAAGTTACGCTCATCAAACAGTTTTTGTCCTTGCTGCTGATAAGCAATTTCTGGGTCTTTGAGTAATTCGACCACTTTGCTGCCAATCCGTTTCGCCAATGTCACCGATAAGTCTGACAATAATTCAGACTTTGACGGCAATGAGGCCATTTTAAATTCAGCGTTAAAATCACCTAACTGAACACCATCAGAACTGGTATCTGATACTTCTTGTTTATCTAATACAGAATCGGCAAACAACACTCTGGCAGAAGTCGCATCAACCACTCGATACGAAATGCTCAATATCGCGACCTTACGGATATAAGTGCCATTGATGGTTACGTCTTCTTTGGTCTCAACAATTTTGGTTCTGCTGGGCTGCGGGGTATCGCTGCGATCGCTGGATGACATTTCTTGCCACCGCTGATACGCCGGGTTGACCACTTCAGTGGTTCCAGTCACCACCCGCTGAACTTTACGGCTGGGGCTTTCTTTGGTCTCAACATCGGCTTCGAGCACCGTGCCCTGAATCAATAAATCGGCGGAATCAATTTGCACGCCAGTGCCTTTTTGCAGCGCGTCAATTTCTTGCTCTTTTAACACCGCTGACAAGTGCTCACGTTCCACCACTCTGACATCATTTGGCAAGGTATCAAATACATATTGGGTGATTTTCGACGAGATAGAACGGCCAATTGAACGCGCATTATCTTCGCCATTAAAAGCGGTGGTGCTGACACGTTTCACTGCATCGTTCATGACATTGCCATAAGCCAAACGTTTGAAAGTGCCAAGCTCAGGAAACTGGGGTCGAAATGCTTCAATCACATGTAAGTAACCCAGTGCCAAGCCATAAGATTTTTTGTTGTATGACTCTTCATATAACTGATAGATAAAATCAACAAAATCTGATTCTTCGGTGACCTCTTCGCCCTGAATGCCAAACAATGATTTAACACTGCGCGCTTCAACAAACAAACGATAGGCTTCTGAGAGGTTTTCTTCGCCCGTCGCTTCTACGCCCATGGCAATGTAATAATTGGCCAGTTCAATAGCAGAAGGTAGGATATTACTTTTTTGATCGGCAAAATAAGGACCGTTAGCAATCAGCGTTAGCATCTCGCGGGCTTTAGCCGTTTCGCCATCTCTGACGTAGTTGATAAAGGTTTCTTGTAACGCGGTATTTTCTAAATCGCTCAGTTTGCTGCCGACATCGCGATAATCAGGGTCGACATTTACCAGCCGTTTAAGTTGAGTGATGGCGTTGGTAAAATCTTTTTGGCTCACCAGTTGGTCGATATAATCATAAGCATCAGACAATAACTGTGTTTCGGTTTGTTCTAGTTCTGCTTGGCGGTTAGTGCCATTAAGCGCTTTTAGGGTGCTTAAAGCGGCATGTTTTTGTTCAATTTGTTTAACATCAATCACCTCAAAACGGGCTTGTTGTAACATCAGCGCTTTGGTGGTGGTGGCTTTTTCTTTGTCAAGAATATCGCTGATGCTTTGATGCTGCACCGAATCCCAGCTTTTCAATGCCCCGAGCTGGTCACTTTGCTCATTGATCACCGACAACGGCACTTCATCAGTGGGCAAACGATGGCTATTTAACATCGCAGAAATTTTCTGCACCGCCTGACTGGCCAAGCGAGCACCAATTTTACGCAAATAAGTGTTTTTGTCGGCGGCTTCGAGAGATTTGCCCAACCCGTTGCCATCTCTGACTTGGGCATAAAGCGATTGTAAGGTGCCACTTCGTTCTGCGGCGAGGATATCGGCCTCAGACAGACTTGGCGCAGTAGAGCCACAGCTGGCAATGGCCAGTGCAGCAGAAAGAAGAACAGTAGAGCGCTTGAGATTTTTAGAAAACATATAAACCAATCCGTAAGATTTTTTGGCAAATTATTATAATTTGTAACAACTTGGTTTAAGTCTAACCCTTATTTTTCAATAGGGTGAGTATTTTTTCGGATTATTTTATAGTAGGGAGTACGGACGAGATTGAGGTGACATAAACATCAAAGCGATTCTTTTTCGTTTCAATCACCATGGTAGGAGCTTGTCCAGCCAAAGGTGTGGCATAATCGGGTCTTTTGACCACCACCCGTTTTTGGGCCAATTGCATCGCAGGGGCAAATAAATGGTCTGCATCGGTATCTGCGCCAACCAGCGATTGGAAAGTACGCATGTCTTTTTTCACTAAGGCTGATTTTTCACGATGGGGATACATCGGGTCAAGATACACCACATCGACCTGGCTAAGCTCATCACCAGCTTCAGCGACCAGTTCACTAATATGGTCAGCTGGGCTTAATATCAGCCGCTGTTGCATCCACTCGCCAATATCCGGGTCCTGATACGCCCGCGCCAAACCGTCGGCCAATAACGCCGATACCACCGGATGGCGTTCAACCAATGTCACCTGACAACCCAAACTGGCCAACACAAAAGCGTCTTTGCCCAAACCAGCGGTGCCGTCGATCACCTTGGGTCGATAACCCCCTTTGATACCAACGGCTTTGGCAATCGACTGACCTTTACCACCACCGAATTTACGGCGGTGGGCATTGGCCCCAGCAACAAAATCGACCATGATGGCCTTTTGTTTCGGCTCATCACGGTTGAGCAGTTGCAAACCGCTATGGTCGAGCAGCAGTTCACAACCCTCGCCCTGTCTTTGCGCATCATCACACAAGACGAAACCATACTGTTGGCACAATTGTTCGGCTTGCTGGTGCAGCGTAGGGTCGGTGACCACCAGCGCTATACCAGTATTGTCAGGATTCATTGGTTTATTACGCTTCTATGCCGCAATGACGCAATAACGGTTCAATCGAAGGTTCACGACCTCTAAACGCCTTAAACAAATCCATCGGCTCTTCTGAACCGCCTTTTTCAAGGATGTTATGCAAAAAGTCAGCACCCGTTTGTTGATTAAAGATACCTTCTTCTTCAAAGCGCGAAAACGCATCGCTAGACAATACTTCAGCCCATTTATAACTGAAATACCCTGCGGCATAACCGCCCGCAAAAATATGACTGAAACCATGCTGAAAACGGTTAAATGCCGGTGGCGCAAACACCGATACTTCATCTCTGGTCTGATCAAGGAGCTGCTGAATCGACGGCGAACTGGCATCTTTGATTTCGCTGTGAATGCGCAAATCAAAGATTGAAAATTCTAGTTGACGCATCATCATCATCGCCGACTGGAAATTACGAGCGGCCAACATTTTATCCAACATATCTTGAGGTAATGGCTCATCGGTTTCATAATGCCCCGACAAATAGGCCAGTGCTTCAGGTTGCCAGCACCAATTTTCAAGGAACTGACTCGGTAATTC
The DNA here is from genome assembly GCA_047617105.1 of Phenylobacterium sp. GTDB lineage: Bacteria > Pseudomonadota > Gammaproteobacteria > Enterobacterales > Alteromonadaceae > JABSOG01. The sequence goes on from JBLGCB010000053.1 coordinate 10,886, forward strand.
CACCGCATCCCACGGCACACCGTTAATACCCGACACATCGGTCGCTTCACCTTTGGTCAACATATGATGAATACCATGGCCAAACTCATGGAACAAAGTGACCACTTCATCGTGGGTGAATAACGCCGGTTTGTCGCCAATCGGTTTGTTAAAGTTACAGGTTAGATAGGCCACAGGCTTTTGCAGTTGGCCGTCAATGGTGCGTCTGCGAGCAACACAATCGTCCATCCAAGCACCGCCACGTTTTTTCTCGCGGGCATATAAATCAAAGTAAAAACTGCCTCTTAATTCATTACTGTCATCGAAAATATCAAAGAAACGAACATTTTCATGCCAGGTATCCACCCCACTGCGTTCTGTCACGGTAATGTTAAACAATCGTTTAACGGTCTCAAACAAACCGGCAATCACTTTGCTTTCAGGAAAATAGGGTCGCAACAATTCATCAGAGATTGAATATTTTTGCTGTTTTAACTTTTCACTGTAATAACCCACATCCCAAGATTGTAGATCCTCGGCACCATAGTTGGTTTTGGCAAACTCAGTCACTTCAGCCAAATCGGCCTTGGCTTGGGCTTTGGATTTATCACCCAACTGATGCAAAAACGACATCACTTGTTCTTTGGATTCAGCCATTTTGGTGGCCAGTGAACTTGCGGTGTAATCGGCAAAATCGAGCAACAATGCCAGCTCGTTTTTCAGTGCTAGGGTTTCATTCATCAGCGCCGAGTTATCCCACTCACCGGCATTAGGCCCCTGGTCGGATGCTCGGGTGCAATACGCGGTATACATTTCTTCTCTGAATTGCGCATCATCTGAGTACGTCATCACCGGATAATAGCTAGGGAAATCTAAGGTGAATAACCAACCTTGTTGGTCTTTACTAACCGCGGTTTCTTTGGCCGCGGCAATGGCAGATTCTGGCAAACCTTTTAATTGTGCTTCATCGGTGATGAGCTTGGTCCAGCCGATGGTGGCATCCATCACATTATTGCTGTATTTGGAAGATAACTCAGACAAACGCACCTGAATTTCACCATAACGCAATTTTTTCTCATCCGACAAACCAATGCCAGATAATTTAAAATCACGCAGGGTATTATCAATGACTTTTTTCTGTTCGGTGTTGAGCTTGTTGTATTCTTCACTGTCGGCCAGTGACTGATAAGCAGTAAACAACCCTTCATGTTGACCGACATAAGTGCCGTATTCTGACAGTAAAGGCAGGCAAGATTCATAAGCTTCACGTAATTCATCTGAATTACACACCGAGTTAAGATGCGATACTGGCGACCACAGTCGACCATAAAAATCATCACGCTCGTCCAGCGGCATCACTAGGTTATCCCAAGTATAACCGCTACCAATGGCAACAATCTGGTCAATCACTTTACGACACTGGGTCAGTGCCTGTTCTACTGCCGGTTTAACATGTTCTGGAGAAATCTTTGAAAACTCCGGCAACGTTTTCAGTGCTAATAATGGATTCATAGTTGGTTACAATAACTTAAAATAGAATTTGATGATTTCAAGATAAGGGCTAAAGCGATGAATTTCAAGGGCTAAAGCGATGAATGCCCACGCCAAAAGCATCGCAAATCAATCTAATTAAGCCATCCTAGACCGCCCGAGGCAAAAAGGTCCTTGCTGCCAACGCACCAGTTTGGCTATACTCCCGCTCGGAAGTTGTATCTATACCTAAAGGAAGTTATATGAAATCGTACCAGAAAACCGTCAAGCAGACCCTCAAGAACACGCTTAAGTTAAGCTCATTATTAAGTATCTCTTTACTCGCCACTGCTTGTGGCGGCGGCAGTAGCAGTAGCCCAACCCCACCACCGCCAGTACCCGTTAATGTTGCCCCAGTGGCCGATGCGGGTGTCGACCAGACCCTTAGCGAACTCGTTGAAATCACTTTGCAAGGTGCAGGCACCGATGCCGATGCCGATGGCAGTATCGCCAGCTATGCCTGGACACAAACCGCAGGCACCAGCGTCACGCTCAATAATGCCGACAGCGCCACACCAACGTTTACCGCCCCCGCCATTGTTGGCGATGAAACCCTAACGTTTAGCCTAACAGTCACCGATACGGATGGGGCCAGCCACACCGACTCTACCGATATTCTGGTGCAAGGCCACCTATTATTCAGTGGTGCCGACATTCACCTAGCAGATATGGATATTAATGAAGTCGTGGTCAGCGCCAATAATATTCTGATTAAATCGCCTAGTCAGTTAGTGGATGGCGAACCCGTCAATAATATCCTTCAATTTAGCCACAGTGCTAACACAAGTCCTGATACGCTGGTAGAACAAAGCTCTTTTGCGGCGAATTTACCGCAATACCCCAGCCTGCTGACAGATGTCACTCAAGATCAACAACTGGATATCGTCTACAACAGCAGCTTTTATGACCCGGACAAACTATCGGCTATCGCCACCATCAACTGGATGGAAAACTTCGGTAACGCGGTGTTTTCACTGCCTAACGATGTCGATCCGCTGTTTACCGAGATATCAGATACCAGAATATCAAGGATGGCTGAGCTGCATGCCTTTGACTTTGATGGCGATGGTTTAAACGATGTGATCACCACCACCCAAGGTAGAAGTTTCACCCAGGATGAAACCATCAATTGGTATAAAAACCTTGGCGCTGGCGCATTCTCAGCAGAACAGCGATTAGCCACTTATGTCATGGCTTATGACATTCACCCGATTGGCGATATCAATAGCGATGGAATGCAAGATTTGGTATTCAGACAAGAAGACGGTATGGTTAAACTGGGTGTTTATAATGACGAACTGAACCTGACTATCAGCAATGTCTATAGTGCAGGTTACGCAGGTGACACCATTATCCATCCGTACGACTATGATAATGATGGTGACAAAGACATTCTGGTCAAAACCAGCGAAAAACTGGTATGGTTGCAAAATCAGGGTGATGGTCAGTTTGTCGAAACCATTGCCACTGAAGTCGCAGATGTGGTGCTTAACACCACCACCATCGTAGACCTAAACAATGATGGCTTGGTTGATGTGGTGTATGCCAGCAACAATCAGCTGATACGCCGACTTAACCTTGGTGATGGTTCTTTTGGCGAACCACAGTTGGTGGGTCCATTTGTTGGCACTCCCACCAGCATCATTGCGGTTGATTTTGATAACGATGGTGATCAGGATATTATTGCTGGTAGCAAAGGCATCAACAATGGCGAGGTTGGTCAATTAGTGTGGTATAAAAACCAGCAGGTTTTATAGCATTACAGGCACCGAGGCCAGCGGACAATAAACCGTGCACCGCCAGTATCGGCGGATGTCACTTCAACGCTGCCCTGGTGTAACTCCACCAGCCGCTTAACAATCGCCAGACCTAAGCCGATACCGCCCGAGTTGCGGTCTCGACTTTGGTCGAGGCGAACAAACGGTTTAAACAATGAGGCCCGACTTTCTTGCGGAATACCCGGGCCATCATCATCAATCTGCAAACAGACCTGGTCAGACGTCAAAATCAATCTTACCGTGATGGTGGTTTTCGCATAACGCACCGCATTACGTACTAGGTTATCAATCACCCGACAAATCGCACCGCGATCAAATCGACAGCTGACACTATGTGCTTCATTATGTGCTTCATTCGACTGCGCCTGTTGTTCAAAGACAATCGCCAGCTGTTCTTCAGCCTGTTCAAAACGGGCCAGCTGTAAGGTCACCACTTCGGCAATATCAAACTCAGCCAAATCTAACTTTGGTTCTTCGCGATCAAAACGGGCATATACCAGCAACTCATCGACCAAACCATCCAGTTCTTGGATATTGTTATCCATGGTATCTAGGTATTGATGGCGCTTGTCTTTATCGTCGACTTCGCGGACCATTTCCATCGCAAAACGCAACCGGGCAATGGGCGTGCGTAACTCATGAGAGACCCCATGAGACAGTTCTTTATGAGATTCAACCAACCGCTGAATGCGTTCGGCCATGGCATTAAAGCGTTCACCGAGTACCATCAGCGCCGCGGTATTAGAGTCTTTCGCCCTAACCGAAAAATCGCCCTGACCAAAAGCGGTGGCTGCGGTGGTTAACGCTTTAAGCCCTCTGGCAATCGGCCACACCCAAATAAACACCACTAGAGCGATAAAAGTAAAAAAGATCACCGATAACCACGGACTGCTTTTAGTTTGATAATGAATGGGACCGAGTACCATCACTTGCTCGCTGTCAGACAATTGGTGATAAAACCAACTCAGCCCTTGCTCGTCTGAAAAGCGCGGCACAATACCGCCATCATTAAGATGGGTTATTTCACGTTGGCTGAAGGCTAGTGTTTGAATGAGCGTTGTCGCGTCGGTCAAGCCAATGGCATAACCAAAAGAAGATGAAATGGTGGAGATAAAACTCGCTTGCTGCTGCGGTTTAAGCCGTTTGAGTTCTTTGTTGAGTAGAAAAAAAGTGCCTTGATGTAAATCGATATCTGAGGTCAGTTGTTCATCGTTGGCGTAACTGTCAATAAACTGATCAAGACTCCAGCCAATGCCCAAAAAGGCAATGATTAATAGCAGGTATAACCTGAGAAATAAACTTTTCATCGACGTACCCTATTTCCTTTTAAACCTTAATCCCAGGCATCAGCGACAAACAGATATCCCTTTTTCCAGATGGTTTTGATTTTAAATGGCTTGGCGGCATCATCGTCGAGTTTTTTGCGCAAACGTGATACCAGCATATCAATGGTTCTGTCCATACCATCGTAACCAATACCGCGCAAACTATTGAGCAAATCATCGCGGGACAATACTTTTCCGGCTTTGGCCGCGAACAGATTTAACAACTCAAATTCATTGGTGGTGACATCAATGGTTTGGCCGGCCAAATAAACCTCTTGTTTGGCTTTGTTGATGGTTAACTGACCAAATTGTACCACGTCTGAATCCGCTTTTGCTTTGGCCTCAACTGGACTTTTACTACGCCGTAATAGCGCATTAACTCGGGCCAACAATAACCTTGGTTGCACTGGTTTGGCCATATAATCATCAGCCCCCACTTCAAGGCCGACAATCTGGTCTATTTCATCACTGCGGGCGGTTAACATCACAATGGGCACATTGGTTTGTGGCCGCAGTTCACGGCAAATATCTAGCCCATTTTTGCCGGGTAACATAATATCGAGAATAATCAAATCTGGGGAGGCTTCAAGGATGCGTTCGATGGCGGTGTCTCCCCGCCCTTCGATGGTGACCTTAAACGATTGCATGGTGAGGTAATCTGACACCAGTGATGCCAGACTCTGATCATCTTCAACCAAAAATATATGGGCTAGTTCGGGTTCCACAGGGTTCTCTCTATTATATTTGTAAACCCGCCATCAGGTCTATTACCAACGGGCATTTATCAAACTGGATAACAAATGGCTTCGTTCCTTGCGACTACCACAGAGTCACTGAGGACGCAGAGGCAACGCAGAGAAAGAAACAAGATTTTTGGGGTGGCCCGACACTTGGATTGTTACCCAGAATGACTTTAATATGGTCAACCCCTACCAACGCCAAGCGACAAAAGCGCCAGTGGTAGTATCAAAGCTATTATGCACCACTTTGCCACCAACCCGATCATCAAAGTTCGAACCGGCGGTAAATAGGCCAACATCGAGGCGATTACTGACCGCATAGTTAACATTCAGACCAATAACATTGGCGGTTGATTGGCTAAAATCTTCTAAGTCGCGCAACTTGTAACTGGCACCGATGGTCCAATCCTCAGCAACATTAAACATCAACCCCACCGAATAATCAATTTCGCTTCGGTCTTTAAGCACATCTTCATCCCAATGCACATAACCCACACCAAACGTTAACGCCAAGTTGTCGCTGAGTACTTTTTTACCACCAACAGAAAAGCCATAACCGGTGCTGTCGCCAAACGCTTTAGAATCAAAATGACCGCGTAAACCGACATTGGCCGCCAGTTGCAAATCATCTTTGGCCAAAAAGCGATAACTCACCCCATTCAAACCCACTGTTAGATTATCGGTGATGCCGTAGCGAATGGCAGGCACGATATAACCTTTGTCTTCACCATCAATTTTGCTGACATGGCCAATCGCGCCGACCAATTCAAAATCGCCATCCGCGAGGGTGATTGGCCGTAAAATAGGGTTCTTAGGATAACTATCATCGGCCAGTGCCGCCGTTGAGGTGAAAGCCGATACCAATGTTGCCGCTAAAGTTGTTGCCAATACCTTGTTCATACTATTCTCCAAAATTCCATAAGATGACTGCTTCGTTGATGGAATAAATAATATAATCAAAGCTTGTCGCTTTCCTTAACCATTGTGTCTTAAATTGTCGCTAGATGTCGGTGAATGTCGGCAAATGTCAAAAACTGTCACAAAATAAAATCCCAAACCATAAACCTCGCTTTGGCTCGGTTTATGGTTTGGGCTTTTATGAATTTAAGAGCAAGAACAGGGCAAGGGCTAAAACATTCGCCAAAAGCCTCTTTTGCGCCGCTGCGCGCGCTTTCGCTGCTGATAGCTGCCTGTTACTGAGACGCTGGTTTCAACCAATACGCTATCACTCGATGCTTGTTTTAGCATAAAGAAGGTTTTTTCTTTGGCACTAAAAGGAATTTCGACACTGCCTCGCCAAGCATCTTTCCAGCATTTTATCGGCTCAGCGCGTTTGGTAAAACCAATACAGTAATGCGCATTGTTGGGGGCTTCCCAAATTAAATTGAGTGTCATTCGACACACTTTTTGTCCTGCCTTAAGTTCACAACGACCCGGAGAAGACACCAAACTCGCCACCTGGGGGCGTAGGTCGTCGGCAATAGCAGATGCCATTGGTAGCATGAACGTGATAAGTAAAACCGTATGACGCAACAAACGAGCTAAAATCTCCATGTCGCCCCCATCGCAATCACCAACCCACTGTTACGGGTGATCAGCGGGCTATCGCTAATCTGAGAGTTAAATCGGCTATAACGGGTAAACGCCAGCAGAGTCCAGCGTTGTGACAACTCATATTCGCCATATACCCCCCACTTTACGATCACCCCACTACCGGCCTGGTATACTGCCCTGTCGGCACGGGCTTCATGGGCTTTAATGCCATAATAATAACTGGTGGCCTTATCACCAATAAGACTCAGGCCCACCGATGGCCAAATCACCATCTTGTCAAAAAATAATGGATAAGCATAAGATACCGCCGCTGCGTAACTCTTATGTACACCACTGATATCACTGACAAATTTGAACTTAATCTCGCCAAAATCAGCGCTGGATAATAATTCAAAACCCGCATCAAAAGAAGTTTTTCGCTTATCAATACCGGTCAACAAATCGCCATGCTGTTGTTGTTTGGCTCTAAAACCGGTGAAATAAGGTTCAGCAATAAGGTTCAACTGGAGATCATCGCTCTCCCAAGCACTGTAACCTAGCACCAGTATTTTGCCCTGCAATGGGTTGGTCTCAATATAAAACTTGCCGTTGTAATAACCACCAGAAAATAAGCCGCTGTTGATCATATGGCCATTTTCACTGTTATCGAGGCTTGATAAGGGCTGTCGGCGAAAACCCTGAATAAAACCGATTTCGCCTTCCCAGTAGGATTCGCTTTCTTCGGCTTCTGGTTCAGATGGTTCGGACGGTTCGGATGAGGATTCGACTGGTGTTTTTTGTTGGTTTGATGAAGATTGTGCTGATTCGCTTTCAGCTGCCAAGCTGCCAAAGCTAGCAGCAAAAAGCAGTACAGGAAACAGTGTAAAAAACAGGGCACAAGACAGTAAGCACTTGCTCAGCGCAGCACTCAAGGAATGGATTGATAGTGATCTTAACAATAACATTAAAATAAACGAGGATAGAAAGTCATGGGTCGTCATGATGCCTCAATTGGATTAAACAAGCAAAATTAATCAAGATTCTACACCACCCCAAGCAAACGGCTGATAATCCCTCGTAATTTATCCGGTTCAATGGGTTTGGCGATGTGTTCATTCATACCCGCATTCAGATAGGTTTCGATATCAGTGGCCAACACATTGGCCGTTAACGCGGCAATGGGGGTATCGTCAGCCAGTTCTTGTCTTATCAGGGTGGTGGCTTCTACGCCATCCATTTCGGGCATTTGAATGTCCATTAGAATCAAATCATAACGGTTATTTCTGACTTTTTCGACCGCCAGTTTACCGTTTTCAACCACTTCAACCACAATCTCAAATGAGGTCAAAATCGCTTCAATCACCTGAGCGTTAATGGCATTGTCCTCGGCAACCAATATTCTTTTGCCTTTAATAGAGGTTTGAACCGGTTTGCTGCGCTCCCGATCCAGTAGGCACTCTTCTACCACTTCTTTCAAATGTTTAAGATTGAGCGGTTTTTTAATCACCGCATCTATTGATAATTCAATCGCCTTCAGTTGGTCGCTATTACTATCGCCGCCAGTATAAGCCGACATTAAAATTCGTAACGCTGGAGACAACAGTTTGTGCGCTTCGAGTTCACGAAAAAAGCTCACCCCATCCACATTGGGCATTTTCCAGTCAGATAAAATTAAATCTGGTGTATTGGTCTCAATATAGGCTATCGCCGCGGCCACCTGGCTAAAACTCTGAACCTCAGCGCCCATCTTAATCAACGCCGTTTCGACGATTTGCAGTGAAATGGCATTATCATCTACCAATACAATGTTAAAACGCTGAGAAAACAACACCGGTTCGGTTGGTTCTGCTTGCGCCAAAACAAAGTGATCATTGACACCAAAATCCAGCTCAATCCAGAAGCAACTGCCTGTGCCTAGGGTGCTTTTCACGTCGATGGTGCCACCCATCAGTTGCGCTAATCGCAAAGAGATGGCCAATCCCAGCCCGGTACCACCAAATTTACGGGTGGTCGAACTGTCGGCTTGTTTAAATGATTCAAACAAATGCGGCAAACTGGTCTCGCTAATGCCAATGCCAGTATCGGTGACGGAAAATTTCAAACGACAACATTTTCCATGCTGACCATTTTTCTGGTTTTGGTATTGCTCAATCAAAGCCACTTCAATATTCACCATGCCGGTATCGGTAAATTTAATCGCATTCGAGGTCAGATTTAATAGAATTTGACTCAGTCGATTGACATCACCAATCAAATCCAGCGGTACTTCCAACGGAATATTCACATCCAGTGATAAACCTTTTTGCTGCGCTTTTACCTCAACCGAAGACAGCACACTTTCTTTGAGTGCCTGTAATGAAAATGGTGCGGTTTCCAATTCCATTTTGCCCGATTCAACTTTAGAAAAGTCCAAAATATCATTGATTACCGTCAGTAGGTTTGTCGCCGAAAACTCGGTTTTATTAATATAGTCTTGTTGTTGGCTGTCCAGTTGTGTTTGTTGGCATAGGTGCAACATACCAATAATGCCATTGATGGGGGTGCGGATTTCATGGCTCATGGTGGCTAGAAATGTTGACTTGGCAAGATTCGCTTCATCCGCCGCGGTTTTGGCGGTGATCAACGCATTTTCGACGGCTTTTCGTTCACTAATATCTCTAACCACGCCAAACGCATGCCAGCGCCCTTCGATACGCCCTGAGGAAATACTCACTTCACTGACAAACGAACTGCCATCTTTACGATACGCCTTCACTTCACGGGTATTATTAATCGATGGGAGCGAGCCTTTTAATGAGAAGTAGGGGACGCCTTTATCAAACTGTGCTTTATCGTCGGGAGAAACCAAAAACTCATGGGCTTTTTTAAGCTGCGCCTCTTTACTGCTATAACCAAATAACGCTTCGGCTTTGGCATTCCAGACAATAATATTGTCGGCATCGTCAATCACGATAAACGCATCATTGGCGGTTTTCATGAATAAATCGAGCACCATTTCTGATTTTTTCAGTTCTTGTCGTTGCGATAATAGCGAGGTAATATTCTGCGCGCAAAAAATGCCGCCAACCAGCTTCTCATGGCGATCGTAAAGCAAATTAACTTTGACGATATAGGTCAGCTGTTGCAACTGATTGGTCAACAATACGTGTTGGCCAGTAAAACGACTTTGTTCACCCACCAAGTCAAAAATTGGCGTTTGGGCAAAACCTTGTACCGCTAGGTCGAGCGGGCAAAATAAACAATCCACCGGTTGGCCGACCAACTCTGACAATTCATAACCCAACTCTTTGGTGATGGCGCTATTGATACTAAATATATTGCCGCGACGATCGAGCATGATCAGCAACGAATCCATCGAATCAAAAGCCAAGTCAGCATACGACTGCGCTTTGGTCGCAGATTGGCTCACCCACTCTAAATCAGCCTGAGTTTGCTCTAACGTCAGCTGCATATCGTCATTGTCCATTGACGACGCCACCAGCTTGCGCTCTAGCGCTGCTTTGTCAAGATTCGCCTGTTGCAACTCATCTTGCAGCTGTTTTATCTGCTGGCGTAAAGCTTGGCCATCACCCTGATCTGTCATGCATTGAACCTTGTTATTCGCTTATTGGTTATTTTGATTGCAACCTACCCTTTGTCCACAGATAGCATCAATGCCCAAGTATGGAAGATCATCAGCCATCATTCAATAGAACACTTGAAAACAGCACCATCAGCGCCCATCTTCTATTGATACTAACAGTCTGCTGAAAGACTTTGCGTATAAGTTCGTTCTTATAGCAAACGACTAAAAGCCAACAACAGAGATTCTTATGACAACAACACATTATGATTATATCGCCATTGGCGGCGGCAGCGGTGGCATCGCCTCTGCTAACAGAGCATCAACCTATGGTAAAAAATGCGCCATTATCGAAGCCGTCGCCATGGGCGGCACTTGCGTCAATGTTGGCTGCGTGCCTAAAAAAGCCATGTGGTATGCGGGTCAAGTTGCCGAAGCGTTTAAATATGCCGGTGATTACGGCTTTGATATCACGGTTAATGGCCTAGACTGGCAAAAACTGTGTGCCAGCCGTGAAGAATATATTCATCGTATTCACCAGTCATATGACCGAGTACTGGGCAACAATAATGTCGATGTGATCAATGGTTTTGCCACTTTTGTCGATAAAAACACCGTTGAAGTGAATGGCCAACAATATACTGCCGATCATATTTTGATTGCCACTGGCGGACGCCCGACTCTGCCCAATATTCCCGGTGCCGAACATGGCATCGACTCTAACGGTTTCTTTGCCCTGCGCAGCCAGCCTAAAAGCGTTGCAGTGGTGGGAGCAGGTTATATCGCCGTTGAACTGGCCGGAGTCTTCCATGAGCTGGGCACAAAAGCACACTTAGTGGTGCGTAAAGCCAAACCCTTGCGTAACTTCGATGACATGATGTCTGACACTCTGGTTGAAATTATGGCCGAAGACGGGCCTCAATTGCACACCCATGCCGTGCCGACGTCGATTGAGCGTCATGATGATGACACTTTAACCATTCATCTTGAAAACGGTGAGACGATAGGGCCAGTAGAGGCGTTGGTTTGGGCGATTGGCCGCGAACCGGCCAATGACAAAATCAATATTGAAGCTGCCGGGGTCGAACTCGACAAACGTGGTTTTATCGTCACTGATAAATACCAAAACACCAATGTTGCGGGTATTTATGCGGTAGGTGATAACACCGGACGTGCCGCGTTAACCCCGGTGGCCGTTGCTGCTGGTCGACGATTATCAGAACGTTTGTTCAACAACAAACCTGACGAACATTTAGATTACAGCAATATTGCCACCGTGGTATTCAGTCATCCGCCAATTGGCACCGTGGGTTTGTCTGAGCAAGACGCTATTGCCGAATATGGCCAAGACAATGTTACCGTGTATAAATCGCAGTTTACTTCGTTGTATCAGGCGATGACATCACATCGTTCACCGACTCGAATGAAGCTGGTGTGTGCGGGTGATAATGAGAAGATTGTGGGTATTCATACCATTGGTTTTGGTTCAGATGAAATGCTACAAGGTTATGCGGTGGCATTAAAGATGGGCGCGACTAAGGCAGATTTTGATAATACCATTGCCATTCACCCGACTAGCGCGGAAGAGTTTGTTACTATGCGCTGATTGGTTGCTGTAGCATCCCTGTATTGACACGTTTGACACTTTGGAAAAATCTGCACGGGCTATATACACGCGGTTGTATATAGCCCGTTTTTCTTTTAGGAGTGTTGCAAATCGCTCAATTTGTACTCTCGTGCCTTATTGAAATATTGATCATTCAATCCAATTTACTACCGATTTTCCTGATGTAGCCAAGACGCAACGACAAGATGTGGTTGCCCTGGCACAAAACGAAGATTGGGAAACGCGGAATAACGTCATTATCGATCAAAACAGTGATGGCAAGGTGTTCACAGGCTGGCTTTATCCACGCTTACTTTCCTTTTCCATCATCGTCGATTGTCAAATCAAGTTGTTTAAGCAACGTCTTTGTGAGCAATTTGGCGGTAGCGTCAAAACCATTGCTTTCAGTCAGGGCTATCAACCCCATATCATTACTTGTGCATAACCCGTCCAATATTTTTGCCTCAAAGGCGTCACGCGCTTTTGAATCGAAGGTTTTACCGTCATATAGCCAGTCCAGTGAGGCACCGGTTTTATAATGGCAGATCAATACCGCATAATCGGGCACTTTGCCTTTGCCAATCCACTTGCCTGGTTTTTTGCTGTCACAATCAACAATGGCCGCTAGCTCGGTTTTGAACCTGACATCAAATGCGGCCATCATCCTTTCAACAATGCCCTCGGCCCGTGCGCTCATAGCTTCTGGTGATAGCGGTAAATAGACAGCCAATTTTTCAGCTTCAGTTTTTGGTTCGCCAGTCACCACCGCCCACTGACTTGTTTGCTTGTCTGCAACCATAGATGCCCACAGCTTGTTTGATTAAAACGCCAGTGTACGCAAATTTTACTGCCGGAGCATGTTTTATCCGGTGTACTTGATCTGTGTGGCAAAATAAACGGCTTTTACTCCCTTCGTAAGACCCGGGTGATCCCATTCAGCACCAAGCTGTTGCCAAAAGTGATCGAGCTGTTGCCAAAAGGGCTTAAGTTAATATTTTATTGTTGAAATGTGAATTAATAGCTTGTCTTTTTTACCAATCTTGGCTTAAATAGCGCCGGGTTTTGTCGCCTTCATGGACTACTTTAATCAAAGAACTCATTATTTTTATTGGGAAACACATTATGAACAAATTCATCAAAACGGCGTTGGCCAGTCTGATTGTCTTGGGATCGCTTTTAAGTAGCAATCTATACGCAAGTGAAGCGTTAGATCAAATAAATGCCGAAGTCGAAAAAACAGCGGCAGAAATAGATGCTGCCCATGGTGTATTACTGACAGCACAGGAAAGAAACGATTTAAAACTTTCTTTGATCGTCAATAAGGTTAAAAAGGACAACGCAGGTGATACAAAACTGGATGTTGTTAAAGAAACGAATACAGCCATCGACACCTATGAAATCACCGATCCACAAAACCAGCGGAAATTGTTGATTGAACTTGAAACCAATTGGTTGGGTGGAAGTGGTGGTGTTCAGCCCCCACAATAAACTGATGGATAAATCACATGCTTGAGTCAATGCAGATACTACAAATATTACGAGAAGCTTATGAATATCTATGGGTGTTTGATGCCTTGATCCTGTCTAGTTGCTGGTATTTTAATACAAAAGGAACGATGAGCCGCTCGGATGCTATTTCGTTTACTGCTGTTGTTGTCATTGGTGGCATAAGTTATAGATATGGTTTGGCTATATTTCAGGCCACTCCAGGTGTAGAGCTAACTTCATTACAATCATGGTTGGAATTACATCCACAAGTCAGAATGTTTGCTTGGTATCTGGGGTTTTACGTTTTTGCTTTGACAGGAGTCGTCACTATTTATCAATTGCATAAAAGTTTCGATTTATCCAATGGA
>JBLGCB010000054.1:0-24614 GCA_047617105.1 Phenylobacterium sp.
TCTACGACAACAACAAATTCAGCAACGCATATTAACACCAGTCAAGACTTTGGCCCGTGCTGCAAACTATCAACAACAGCGCTTTTTAATCACTGGCGGGTTAAGTACATTGGGATTATTACTGGCAGAACATCTGGCCCAAAATGGGGCTGACGCTATCATACTATGCCACAACAGTGCAGCTAACCTTGGTCAATTACAGCGCTTAACCGCACTTGAACAGCTCGGTTGTCAGGTACAAATCAGGCAATTGGATGTTTGTAATGAACAGCAAGTCAAAACCCTGTTTAACGACACCACAGTCAGGCTTGATGGCATATTCCACCTCGCGGGCACATCGGCAACTACCTGCGCTGATGAATGTAAACTGGCAGACTTGCAAGCAGAAAAAGTACAAAGTATTCTTTCGCCAAAAACCACCGGGTCGTGGTTATTACATCATTGCAGCCGTTCACAGCCATTGCGGTATTTTGTCTGTTTCAGCTGCGTCTCGGCGGTGTTCGGTTGCGCCGGACAAAGTATTAACAGCGCCGCCAATTATGCCCAAAGCTGGCTGGCATCACACCGTCACGCCAAGGGATTACCTGCTTTGACGATTAGTTGGAGTGGTCAATCGCAAAGCGCAGCTCAAACACTAGAAACAATGCAGCAAATGCTATTACTACCCAATGCCAATTTATTGGTTAGTTCGACGAACTTTCAAGCCAAGTGCTCATATCTTGATTAACGACCCATATAACCCCGCACTTTCGCCTTAACCGAACGCCAATGGGTCTGCGGCTCAGTCGGCGCACGCGCTATCACTTGTTGACACTGGACCTGACTCAGCTGCACCTCGCCACCATGAGCCAACATCACCGATGCTGGCTGTAATGCCTTTAACTTCTCTAACGATGCCCGATATCGAGCAGGATAAAACAACGGAAATGGCGGACTAAATTGCCCTTTGACGGTGACAATTAAATCTGCCACATAAATCCGCCGGCTCGGGGTATGATAAAGTGAAATATCCCGGTCAGTATGACCCTGCATCGCCAGTGCCGACCACTCATCAAAACCCGGCAGGGTTTGCTGATCATCAAGCTTATAATCCGGTTTGAGTTTGGCCCCATACCATATATTCTTGCGCTGCTTACCTTTGCGACCCGCCACCCACCAGGTGAGTGCCATGTCAGTTAAATGCATTAAGCGGCCATCCAGACCCGAATACCAATGCCCATCGACATTGGCAGCGGCAATTTTACAGCCTGTTAGCTGGCGTAATTTATGCGCAGCACCAGCATGATCAGGGTGCATATGGGTAACCACCACCAAGCTTAAATCACTAAACGGACGCTTGAGTTCACGGGTAATAAAGTGCTCTAAAGTGGCAATATCAGCACGACAGCAACCATCTAGCAGTAACAATTTATCCGGGTATTCAGCTAAATAAATAGACTGAATATAACCGCCAATATGGTGTAATTTCATGATCTATCCCCAACATCAAATATGGTCGCTCTAGATATAACAAAAACCGTGCTTATTTTCAAACGCCTGTTTGAATTGATGGTATATTCATTAACCTAAACAACAATGAATCTGAATAAAGTTTGCATAATAATTGAATGCCTTTTTCTACCAGCCAGCTTGCGACGACTCAGGGATTACAGACAATGCAAAACTCCTCAACGCAAGCTCATCTGGCCAACCCATTTAGTTCGGTAATAAATCAAGCGATTCTGTTGCACTGTCATTTGACGGTCACAACACCATACACCAAGCCAAACAGCCCCCGTATAACAAAGCCCCTTACGCCAGCATACGTATTCACCCTGCACAGTCTTTGCACAGGATTGACTTGCCAACGCCAGTCAGATATGCTAAAAATTAGCAATAAAAGACAACGCTGTCATTATTTGTTATTATCTGATTAAGCAGAACATATTGAAATTACAGGGGATTATATTTACATTCACATTTTTGGCATAACAATTTATAAAGAAAGATACAAAATGTTAAAAAAAAGAGTTAGTATGAAATCATTGCTGAATTAAATACTGGCGTAAACGCTGGTTAAATAATCCTGAAAAATTGAAATTTAAATAACATCCAACCAACCCATTGAGTTTGCTTGCTGGTGTTATCAACGGTGATTGAGACGCCGTATTACAGAATCTTTACACCTTTAAACCCTTATCAATAGGACCTTGAAATATGACTCTATACCACCATGACCAGGTCAGAGATAACTGTGGTTTTGGCTTAATAGCCAATATCGATGGCGATCCGAGCCATAAGATTGTGCGTACTGCCATCACAGGTTTGACCAATATGCAACACCGTGGCGGCATCTCCGCCGATGGTAAAACCGGCGACGGCTGTGGTTTATTGATGCAAAAACCACATCACTTTTTCGAGGGTATTGCCGCAGAAAATGGCTGGCGTTTGGGTCGCGTTTACGGCGTAGGCACTTTTTTTCTCAGCCAAGATAAGCGAAAGGCCCAACTGGCCCGTGATATTATTGAAAAAGAACTGATCCATCAGACCTTGGCCCCGGTTGGCTGGCGCGTCGTGCCCACCAACCCTGATGTACTGGGTGATATCGCCAAAGCGAGCCTGCCACAAATTGAGCAGATCATCGTTAACGCTCGCCCCGGTTGGAGTAATATTGATTTGGAACGCCGCCTGTATATCGCACGGCGTAAAATTGAAAAACAATTAACGAACGACAGTGATTTTTATACCTGTAGCCTGTCTAATCAAGTCACCATCTACAAAGGTTTGATATTGCCAGTGGATTTGCCCAAATTTTATCTCGATTTGGCTGATATCCGAATGCAAACCGCCATTTGCGTCTTTCACCAACGCTTCTCAACCAATACCTCGCCTAAATGGCCATTAGCTCAACCGTTTCGCTATCTGGCGCATAATGGCGAAATCAATACCATCAAAGGTAACCGTCAATGGGCCACCGCCCGTGAAAGTAAGTTCCGTTCACCCTTGTTGCCAGATTTACCAGAAGCCGCACCATTTGTCACCACCAAAGGCTCTGACTCAGCATCAATGGATAATATGCTTGAATTGCTGCTCGCTGGCGGCATGGATTTATTCCGCGCGATGCGTCTTATCATGCCACCGGCATGGCAAAAAAGTAATCAGATGGATGATGACCTACGTGCATTCTACGAATTTAACTCCATGCATATGGAACCGTGGGATGGCCCGGCTGGCGTCGTGATGAGCGATGGCCGCCACGCTGCCTGTAATCTAGATAAAAATGGTTTACGTCCGGCCCGTTACGTTATCACCAAAGATCGTTTGGTCACGCTGGCATCAGAAGTCGGTATTTGGAACTATACCCCAGATGAAGTGGTCGAAAAAGGCCGCGTTGGTCCCGGCGAGATGTTCGCCATTGACACCTTTACCGGAAAAATCTGGCATTCAGCGCAAATCGACGATGATTTGAAGCACCGTTTGCCCTATCGTGAGTTCCTTCAGGACAATATCAAACACCTCAAGCCTTATGAAGAATATCAAACCAAACTGGCCGAAAAACCGTTGTTTAACAACGAAACTCAGCAAGTTTATCAAAAGCTGTTTGGTTACTCGGTTGAAGAAATTCACCAGGTCATTAAAGTCATGGCCGTCGACGGTCAAGAAGCGCTTGGTTCAATGGGGGATGATACCCCTATCGCAGTATTGTCTGATAAACAACGTTCAATTTACGACTATTTCCGTCAGCAGTTCGCTCAGGTGACCAATCCACCGATCGATCCACTGCGCGAAAGCCATGTTATGTCACTGGCGACCTGTGTTGGCCGGGAACAAAATGTCTTTAATGAAACCTCGGGTTATGCTTATCGGGTGATCTTCGATTCACCGGTCTTAATGCATACCGATATGAAACAATTACGGGCACTTGACCAAGAACATTACGGCCAGGGCACCCTGAGCCTAAGCTTCAATCCTAAAATTGGCCTAGAACAGGCCATCATCGACCTGTGTGATAATGCCGTCGATTTAATCAACCATCAAAACGCGGTTATTGTGGTGTTGTCAGATCGTCATATCAGCCCAGACAAACTGATGATCCCCGCCGCATTAGCGGTCGGTGCAGTGCAACAACGTTTAATTGAGCAACATTTGCGTTGTGACTCCAATATTATCGTCGAAACCGCGACCACCCGCGATGCCCATCAGTTTGCGGTATTATTGGGCCTTGGTGCCACCGCGATTTATCCTTTCTTCGCTTACGAAGTGATCACCCATTTGGGTCGTTCTGAACATATCTCTATCCCGGTTAAACAAGCGTATATCAACTATCGCAAAGGCATTAACAAAGGTTTGCTCAAGATCATGTCGAAAATGGGCATTTCAACCATGGCCAGCTACCGCTGTTCAGGGTTGTTCGAAGCCGTTGGTATCGACAGCCAAGTTGCCGCATTATGTCTGCCAAACATCAGCAGCCGTATCGGTGGCGCCAATTTTGATGACTTGCAACAAGACTTGGTAAAACTCAACAAACAAGCCCATCAACCGCATAAAATCATGAGCCAGGGCGGTTTACTGAAATTTGTCCACGGCGGCGAATACCACTGCTTTAACCCTGACGTGGTGACTTTGCTGCAACAGGCAGTGAAAAGCGGCGACTACAAAGATTACTGGCGTTTTGCCGAGCAGGTCAATCATCGTAAAAACAAGTGTCTGCGCGATTTAATGGCGCTGAGCACGACGCAAAAGCCGATTGAGCTAGAGGCGGTTGAAGCCAAATCTTCGTTGTTCAAACGTTTTGACAGCGCCGGTATGTCCATTGGCGCACTCGGTCCGGAGGCGCATGAGTCACTGGCCATCGCCATGAACCATTTAGGCGGATTCTCAAACTCAGGCGAAGGTGGCGAAGATAAGAGCCGCTTTAATTCACCGAGAAATTCACGTATCAAGCAGGTTGCCTCAGGACGATTCGGGGTCACCGCCTCTTATCTGATGAACGCCGATGTGATTCAAATCAAAATGGCTCAGGGGGCCAAACCTGGCGAAGGTGGTCAGCTGCCTGGCGGTAAAGTTCAGGCGCATATAGCCAAACTGCGCTACTCAACCCCTGGTGTGACCTTAATTTCACCACCGCCGCATCACGATATTTATTCTATCGAAGATTTGGCCCAGCTGATTTTCGATCTAAAGCAGCTTAACCCCAAAGCCCTAGTGTCAGTTAAACTGGTATCAGAGCAAGGTGTAGGCACTATCGCAGCAGGCGTCGCTAAGGCGTATGCTGACCTTATCACCATCTCAGGCCATGACGGCGGCACCGGTGCCAGTCCGTTAACCTCAGTGAAATATGCCGGTAGTCCGTGGGAACTCGGTTTATCAGAAGCTCACCATGCCCTAGTGGCCAATGGCTTGCGCCATAAAATCCGCCTCCAAGTGGATGGTGGTCTTAAGACCGGCCTCGACGTGGTTAAAGGCGCTATCTTAGGTGCTGAAAGCTTCGGCTTTGGTACTGGCCCAATGGTGGCGTTAGGGTGTAAATTCTTGCGTATCTGTCATCTGAATAACTGTGCCACAGGTATCGCCACTCAAAACGAAGAATTGCGTAAGAAGTACTTCAAAGGTTTACCAGAGCTGGTGATTAACTATTTCGAGTTTATCGCCCAGGAAACCCGCGACTTGCTGGCGATGTTGGGTGTGAAGTCAATCAACGACTTGATTGGTCGCACCGACTTATTAACCTTGTTGCCAGGCCACACAGCTAAGCAACAGCGGCTTAACTTGCAGTCTATTTTGCAATCAAGTGCGGTTAAAGCGGGTCCTTCGTTACATTGCACCAGCCGTAATGATCCGTTTGATAAAGGTGAGTTAAACCAGCAGTTGGTTAACGATTATCAGCAATCTCAAACAGAGCAGGTCACTTTTAGTTATACCATTAGCAATACTGATCGCTCAGTCGGCGCTACGCTCTGTGGTCAATTGGCCCTTGAACATGGCGACGACGGCATCAGCCATCAACCGCTGACCGTTAACTTCACTGGTACCGCAGGTCAAAGCTTTGGTGTCTGGAACATCAAAGGCATCAACTTGAACTTAATCGGTGATGCCAACGATTACGTCGGTAAAGGTATGTCAGGCGGTTGTATTACCGTCGCCCCACCAAAAGGCGTGTCATTTATCGCTTGTGACTCAGTGATCATGGGCAACACCTGTTTATACGGTGCTACTGGCGGCGAATTATTTGCCGAAGGTCGTGCTGGAGAGCGTTTTGGGGTAAGAAACTCAGGCGCTACCACGGTTGTCGAGGGTATTGGTGATAACGGTTGTGAATACATGACTGGCGGCACCGTCGTGGTGTTGGGTTCTGTCGGCATCAACTTTGGTGCAGGTATGACCGGTGGTATGGCTTATCTTTATGATGGCGATGGCACTTTGCTGAGTCGTCTTAATGAAGAGTTTATTGATGCCAGCCCAGTTGAGCATCCGCAAGTTCAGCTTCACCTTAAGAGCCTGATTGAGCGCCATCACGATAAAACCGCCAGTGCTAAGGCGAAAGCCTTACTTGACGATTTTACTTATCAAGTGACTAAATTCGTCTTGATCAAACCACAACAAACCAGTATCGAGAGTCTTGTCGCTGCTTTTCCTAGCGTTAAAATTTCAGCGATTAATACCGATTCAACCGTACCAGTGAAGGAGTGCTCATGAGCCAGAATGACTTTCAATTTATCCAGGTTCAGCGCGCTGACGCGCACAAAATCGCGATAGAACAAAGAACCAGCCAATTCGTCGAAATTTATCAACCGATGGATGAAGACCAAAGTGTTGAGCAATCAGACCGTTGTCTAGATTGCGGTAACCCTTATTGTGAATGGAAATGCCCGGTGCATAATTACATTCCACAATGGCTAGAGTTGGCCAAACAAGGCAAAATCATCGAAGCAGCTGAGTTGTGTCATCAGACCAATTCACTGCCAGAGGTTTGTGGCCGAGTTTGCCCGCAAGACCGTTTGTGTGAAGGTGCCTGTACACTCAATGACGAATTTGGTGCCGTCACCATCGGCAGCATGGAAAAATACATCGTCGATACCGCCTTTGACCAAGGCTGGCGACCGAATTTAGACAATGTCGCCGACACTGGCAAAAGAGTCGCCGTGATTGGTGCCGGACCTGCGGGTCTAGCCTGTGCTGATGTATTGATTCGTAATGGCATCAACCCAGTGGTTTATGACAAACATCCGCAAATCGGTGGTTTGTTAACCTTTGGTATTCCAACCTTTAAGCTCGAAAAATCGATTATGGAACGTCGTCGTGAAGTATTCGAAGGCATGGGTATTGAGTTTAGACTCAATATCGAAATTGGCCAGCAAATCACCATTGATGACTTACTGAACCAATATGACGCGGTATTTTTGGGCCTTGGTGCCTACAAACCACTGACGCTGGATTTACCCTCGCTTGATGACACCATTGCCGTAGGCGAAGAACAAGCACTGCCGTATCTGATTGCCAACACCAGTGAGATGATGGACTACGATACCAACAACCACGACTTTGTCGATATGAAAGAAAAAACCGTGGTGGTCTTAGGCGGTGGTGATACTGCGATGGATTGTGTTCGTACCGCCATTCGTCAGGGTGCGACCAAGGTGATTTGTGCTTATCGTCGTGACCAAAAGAACATGCCAGGTTCTGCTCGTGAAGTGAAAAACGCCAAAGAGGAAGGGGTTGAGTTCATGTGGTATGTGCAACCGACCAACATTGAAACCAATGATGATCGTAATGTCACTGGTTTAACCTTCATCAAAACCGAACTGGGTGAGCCGGATGAAAACGGCCGTCAACGTCCGCAAAACATTGAAGGTTCAGAATTCACCTTACCTGTTGATGCCATCGTGGTTGCCTTTGGTTTTCAACCTGAAGCGGCACCGTGGTTGGCCAATCTAAGCATCAAGCATAATCGCTGGAATCAGATTGAAGCTTCAGAAGACAGTGAATTTGCGATGCAAACCAGCCATGAGAAAATTTTCGCCGGTGGCGATATGGTGCTCGGCGCTGATTTGGTGGTGACTGCTATTGCTCAGGGACGTCAAGCCGCGCAGGGCATTGCAGACTATCTTGAAGTGTAGGGTGCGTGAGGTTGTGTAAAAACTATCGTAGGATGGTGTAGAGCCTAAGGCGAAACCCATCAGAATTTGGCAATAAATGGCGATTTTACGGCTATTTCTGACACCAATGATGGGTTTCGCTACGCTCTACACCATCCTACGGCGATTAAATCAACAGCATTGCACACCATTAACGATGATTTTGTAATCTTAGCAACAACGCTTAGTTCGAAATACAAAAAAAACTGGTCACTAACACCAGGTTTTTTTAATCGTTAAACACGAATATTTTGAAATAATTGAATCTGTGTATGCAGCATCGTCGCTGCCAATTTAAAATCGTTGGTATGGTCAATAAAAGGTAAAATGGCACTGGCCAAATCACCGCTGTTGGCATAAAAACGTCTGAGATCGCTATAGATTATTTTGAAGTCCTCTAATTCACCCATGATGTATACCTCTTTACTGCTGATACTTATATATCGGACATATTTGGCAAACCATTAATCTTTTTTCATTTTTATTTTACTTATTTTTCAGATAGTTCCATTAACAACCCAGGGTTTTCAACGATTTTACGTCTCTTTTTGATGACGTTGTTTCCGGAACTACTAAAGGAAATTGTAACTGTTCAGCGTGCTTAGATTTCGCTTCAGAACAAGGCATTGTCGCACGGAAAATAGGCGCATATAGACCATATGTAACTGTTTGAGTACGACAATAACGCTGTTATGGTGCGAAAGATGAGTGCGCTGGGCAGTTACAGGTAATTTTGATTAATAAATGTCTGCCTATCATCCTCTGTGGCCCCTTCTTTACATTCGCCTCTAATTTGCGAACGCCCCCGACTGAAGTAACTATTCAATTCAATATAACCATCACGGCAATAGGCCGTTTGTTCAAGTTTACGATTGAGTTTTTCAGTCATTCTTTGTGCGATTTTTTCGTTGTTCTGTTGTTGATTGGCTGTCGATGAGTTTGCCTCAGAACCCCCTTTACCGCCACGGCCAGCACCTCGCCCGCCTCTGCCGCCAGACTTACCTCCAGGTGCTTTGCTTCCACCTCTAGCACCTCGGCCACCCTTTTCTCCTTTGGCCACCACCATGGCGTAATTAAAGCGCTTAGAGCCATCTTGCGTAATGTTGGTCACAAAAACTTCACTCATCTTTGGCATTTTCTTGTCGTGGCTGGCGCAAGCGCTTAATACTAGCAATGACATCAATGGCACGACCATCAGAGCAAGGGCTTTATTGCGATTCATTTATGATTACCTTATAAAAAAGTGAACAGGTTATTAGAGCTAATACATTTAAAACGAGGTAGAGGGCATTTGGTTGACAGCCCTTTACAAACACTCGATGGCGATTTAGCGAATGCTGCCGATAACAAGATATAGCGCCACAATGATATTTACCAAACAGGAGGACTTATGGGATATTGGATTTACAACATGGGTTTAGCTGTGCCAGTGTCAAGTCAACGGCTATTGAACAAACACAAAGTGCTGCCATTAGCACAATTGGCGAAGAATCCGGATCTTCGTGGGGCAGACGTAGAAGGACAAATTGAGTCGGTGACGGCAAACGTCTATAGAGACACGCAAAAACAGCAGCGTTATAAAGTTTCCCGCGCCGATCAGATAATGTCTTCACCCGTGACCGTGCTCAAACCGCAAATGACGTTTGCCGAGGTATGGGCTATTTTTTCACAAAAGCGTTATCGCCACTTTTTGGTTGCCGATGACGCCAATCAATTAATGGGCGTTGTTTCAGACCGAGACTTGCTGAGTAAAGTGGCCAATGAGGCATTAAACAAACAACCTCGAGTCACCAACAAAACGGTAGAGCAAATAATGCAAACCTCAGTGCTCACCGCCTCTGCCAATACCGCGATTCAGGAGTTATGTCAGGTGATGTTCAGCCAACATATCGGTGCTTTGCCCATCACCACCGACGAAGGTAAAGTATTGGGCATAGTTACTCGTAGTGATATTTTGCGCTCGATGATAATGCATGGACCTTTGGAGCTTTATATATAATTCCTCCTTATTTTCACTACGCGAAAACGAAGGAGGAATTATTGAGTTTTTGGGGGCTAGGAACGAGAATTGATAAAAGCCCGACACCTGCAACGGAGTGGCGTAGGGTGGTCACGCTTTTTGTGCCCACGCGTGACGCACCAGCCAAAGGTAAACCCAGAACAAAACAATATGCCAATATTATGATGACCCCCTAACGTCCCCCAGCCAAATCAATAAAACTCCCGGTCACATAAGAAGCTTCATCAGATAAAAGCCAACCAATTGCATTGGCAACCTCGAAGGGTTCGCCGCCTCTTTTCATTGGTATGGCATCTTTTAATCTATCTACCCTGCCCGGTTCGCCGCCATCGGCGTGCATTTGTGTGTAAATACAGCCCGGGCGAACGCAATTTACCCGCATTCCCTGTGCGGCCACTTCCAACGATAAACCAGTGGTCAGGGTATCAATTGCGCCTTTAGACGCTGCATAATCAACATACTCATTAGGGGCGCCGATACGCGAAGCTGCCGACGAGACATTGACAATAGCACCGCCACTGCCACCATTTTTGGTCGCCATCCGTTTTATCGCTTCACGACAACACAAAAAGTAGCTGGTGACATTGGTGGTTAATACTTTATTGATTCGTTCTGCGGTCATATGTTCAACGGTGGTTTGTTGAAATAAAATGCCAGCATTATTAACCAACGCAGTGATCGGGCCCAACCTGTTATCGATTTGCTCAAACAGTGCCACCACTTCGCTTTCGACCGACACATCTGCCTGAATCGCTATAGCGTTACAGCCAATCGCGGTCAATTCTGCAAGCAAACTTTCAGCGCTTTGCTGATTCGATTTATAATTAATGCATATGCTATAGCCCAATGTGGCCAAGTGTCTCGCTGTGGCCGCGCCAATACCCCGGCCACCACCAGTAATTAAAACGATTTTACTCATACTGAACCTTTAATATCAAACCTAACCAAATAAACAGCCGTAGCTCCATTGACCATAACAAAAACAAAAAGCCCAGACAATATCTGGGCTTTTATTTACTTAAGGTTCTCCCTGACATCAGTCAGAGCATATATTAACAACCGTTAGCAGCGATATGGTCGCTAGCCGCTTTGGCTTTTACGATACCATAACCGAAGTATACATCTTTACCAGCCGCACCAGAATCTTCAGCAGTCGCGTTAAGCGCAGCACGGATTTGAGTACCAGTACAAGATGGGTGGTTAGACCATACCAACGCTGCAACACCAGCAACACCTGGAGTCGCCATTGATGTACCGCTCATGTAACCGTAATCACCAGTACCAATGTTAATAGAAGCACTTGAAGAGGCAACCAAAGCCGGACCATCTGCCATCGTTGCGCCAACCGCTGGAATAGAAGTCGCGTTGCTAGCAACATCACCTAAAGTGCCATAAAGCATACCAGCTTCGTTGTTATAGATAATAGCACCGATACCACCACTGTTTTCACAGTTAAGGACTTTGTCATGGAAAGAGATAACACCACGTTGGATGATACAAACTTTACCTGAGGCACCAGCATCAACCGCTTCACCAGTACCTAAGTCGTAAGTGCTACCAGTAACATTACCTGAGTTTTCCATACCTGATGAGGCATAAGCAACACTATCAGCACTCATGCTAGCAATCGTCGCACCATCTGAAGGGTAAGTAGAGAATGTATTGACTCCACCAGCAGTGGCTTCAACACAGTAACCGTCTCTGGTTTTGCCTTTAGAACGACATGAAGGAAACTGCGAGAAATCAGCGATGTTGTTATCACCATCGTTAGCGCCAATCATCATCACTGACTCATAACCTGCTGGATATGAACGAACGTTGTTGCCATCGTTACCGGCCGCTGCCAGTACTAAACCACCACCGCTGGTGAATGAATCGAAAGCGCTTTTTTCAGTGTTATTAGCACGTCCGCCACCCAAACTCATGGTGATGATGCTTGCGCCAGCAGCTGAACATTCTGATGCCGCTTTGGCCAAATCTGAAGAGTATCCCCAACCTGCGGCGTTGAATACTTTAACAATGTGTAAAGGGTTACCCGGGGCCATACCAACTACACCAAAACCGTTATCAGCAGCAGCAACGGTACCAGCGACGTGAGTACCGTGTGGGCCGCCGTCGTTATTCCAGTTACCTGTGCCAGAATCGTTAGAGCCAGTAATGTTTGACCATTCAAAATCGTTGTTTAATCCGCCTGTCTCACCTTGACCACCAGCAATACCGGAGTCGATGACACAAACTGTTTTCATTGAACCAGCGTTCAGGCTTACTTGATTGGCTTGAGACTGATAAATAGCATAAGGGGTAAGCTGAGTCGTCGTTGGGTCACCAGCGTCATCGTTATAAGCGCTCATCAACTGACGATCAACATCACGCTCGATGTATTCAACATTTGGGTTCATGCGAAGCGCGGTAAGTGCGGCTCTGTTACCAGTGAATGCTGCGGCACCTAAATGCTTCATAGAAAGAACGACTTTACCGCCGGCCTTTTGAACGTCTGAGTGGATAGCGGCTTGAGCAGCAACAACGCTGCCTGCGACACTGGTTAGATTTTTGTATTTAACGATATAACGAGCATCGTCTGCACCAGCACTAACACCTGAACTAGCCACAGTCGTCGCTAGGGCCAAAAGGGTTGCTGCTGATACTTTACTAATTCTTGAGATCATTCTATTTTGCCTTCTCTTGATATTGGATTATTGACGCCGTTGATATCATTAGTGATACACTTTAGCGTTCTTATGTTTTATCTTAAATTTTTGTGACATCGTCAATACTCGTCGCGACGTTCTTATTATTGATGGCTGTAGCGTGAAGGTTCCGACCTGTCCCGCTCAACCAGTGGGAACAAGACTAATCTTTTATTTACATTGTTACAACATTTTATTACGAATAATTATCTAAAAAGCAGAGAAAGTGAAATTTTTGATGGTGTTATTAACAAGTTTGTTAACATATGGGTTCAGCCTAACAAGGTGGTTATTTGGCCACTGCATACAATAACTAGGTGTTTTAAATCAATAGGTTGAATGGGATTAGATTAATTATTCCAAACTGATCAGCGCAAGCTGATTGTCCAGCTAACAAGACAACTCCTCTGACCAGTGATATTTTTAACCAATCGAGCTTGTTTGATATGCAATTTGTTCGACTTTTTATGCAAAAATAGAACTGAAAACGCTTTCACATCACCAAAAGCGATAACTTTATCAATGATGAAGATGGTAAATGTTAAATTTGTTAATTTAAATGGTCGTTTTTTGCTCAAATAACACTTACTTCTGCCGGGCACTATAATAAGATCATCAAGATTAATAATAACTTTTACAGGTACTCCGTTGGTTGGCAAGGAGGATATTTTCAAATAATCACCTCACCAAATCGACATTTGTTAATTTGGTGAGGTCTTAATAATTCAAATCAGCACCTCACCAAATCGACATTTGTTAATTTGGTGAGGCCTTAATAATTCAAATCAGCACCTCACCAAATCGACATTTGTTAATTTGGTGAGGCCTTAATAATTCAAATCAGCACCTCACCAAATCGACATTTGCCTCAAATAAATTCTTGTCAGTTTCAATAGAATGATTTAGGCGTCAATTAACCCCTAAGCCGATAAGCATATCGGCTTAGGGCTTTTGGCTTTACACCGTCGCGGCAACAATCCCCTGGAGTTGTTTGATGGTCGCTTGATCTTTATTCACCAACACATCATCATGAATTTTCAGCACAATGCCTTTAATCAAATCGGTGGTACTTTGAATATCGGTCATGGCTTTAAGCTGGTCAATCTGCGCCATAATTTGTCGACCTTTGACTGAAATGCGTTTTTGCGACTTCCCTTGAGCCAAATGACTATCAAGGTAATGAGTCAACGCTTTAGAAGCGATAGCATCATTAGACAATAAATGAATGTAGAACTTCATCAGATTTGACACAAACTCAGTGCCGCCACTGAGTTCAACACTGGCCAAATTGAGGATATCAATCATATGGGCTGGCACCCGGCTTTCCAAAGCTTTACGCTGGGTCGCTAACTGGCGCTGAACCGCTGGCACAGATTGATGAGGCAATAACACCACGCCACCACAACAATCACATACACCCACCAGCACATGCTTAACCATCCCGCTGCCATCGCTAAAGGGCACATCACGTAACTTAAAAGTCACTTGCTGGAACGACTGACAATCGTTACATGCTGCCTTTTGATTATCACCTACTTTAACAATTTTCATTGGGCGCTCCTGTATTTAGTATTTAGTGATGAACACTGATAAATATGGCATCAGGTTCTAGGAAGTACCATTTGATATACCAGTTAAAACCAGCGAACTTTGTTTTAACGATATGCACATCAATATTGCAATCTAAATGGTGAGGACTTGAGGAATAACTGTCGCCTCGTGATCGGCCAATAATGGCTGCAACTTCATCAGCCGTGACAACCCCGGTGGACAGTACATTTTTGATATCGACGTCATGCCGAATTTCGTGATAGATATTACCTGTCTTCAGGCAATTGATCACTTTGTCTTTAACCGCTTTAAATCCCATCAAACTCTCCTTGTAGAGTGTACGACATAACGCGTACTTTTCAAGTGTTATTTCAAAATAATGCCTGCAATCCTCGCAGCTTTTGAACTGAATTGGCCCCAAAGCTTATCGCTTGGGGACTTTGATTATTGATGACAATCAATGAGGTGTCAAAGTCACGCTGGCCATTTACACCTCTATTCTCCACTAAGGCAACAATTTCCAGGCGAGAAACCGTCAAACCTGCTACGCTTACAAAAAACAAAACGGCGTAATTGACTATATGCAGACAAGAAATATTAAAGATATTGATGATGCCAAACAGCTCATCAAAGAACGAAACCCTAAATTTGTCAAAGTAGGGCTATTTGATACCGATGGCATTATGCGGGGCAAATATATGTCCCAGGCCAAATTTCTCTCGGCATTGGATAATGGCTTTGGCTTTTGTGATGTGATATTCGGCTGGGATGCCAAAGACCAACTCTATGATAATGCCCAATATACTGGCTGGCATACTGGTTACCCCGATGCCAAAGCGAAAATTATCCCACAAAGTTGCCGTGAGCTGCCCTTTGAAGAAAACGGGTTATTTTTTCTCGCCGAAATGGCAGGTTCCGCCGAATCGATTTGCCCTCGTGGACTATTACGTCGAGTGCTTAAGCGGGCCAAAAACATGGGCCTGAACGTTTTCAGTGGCTTTGAATACGAATTTTTTGTTTTTAACGAATCCCCTCAATCTGTGCGCGATAAAAACTACCGCGATCTGACCCCTATGGCCCCCGGTGATTTCGGTTATTCAGTGATCCGTAACACGGTTGAAAGCGAAACCTACCTACATTTACTCGATGTTTGCGAAACCATGGATATGGGACTCGAAGGCTTACACGAAGAAACGGGTCCCGGCGTACTCGAAGCGGCCATCACTTATACCAGCGCATTAGAATCAGCAGACCGAGCGGCGATGTTTAAAACCTTTAGTAAGGTGGCATTGCAACGCGAGGGCCGAATGGCGACATTTATGGCGCGCTGGTCACCGGACTATGCCGGACAAAGTGGCCACATTCACCTGTCTTTACAAGACGATCTGGGCAAGTCACTGTTTTATGACGCCAATAAGAACGATAATATGAGTGAAAAAATGACTCACTTTATTGCCGGGCAACAAAAAATGATGCCTCAATTGCTGGCCATGATCGCCCCAACCATTAACTCTTATCGCCGTTTAATTCCAGGTTTTTGGGCACCCACCGAATCCAGCGTTGGTATTGATAACCGCACTTGCGCCATACGCATTATCCCCGGCGACGCCAAATCTCAGCGACTCGAATACCGTATTGCTGGTGCCGACGCCAATCCTTATATTATCCTTGCCGCCGTCATTGCGTCAGGTTTATGGGGCATTGATAACCCGGGTGAAATCAACCGCTTAGTCACCGGTAACGCCTATGATCAAGAGTTTCCACAAGATTTGAAACTGGCCAGCAACTTATGGGATGCCACCCAACAATTTAAAGTGTCAAAAATGGCCAAAGACTACTTTGGTGAGGATTTTGTCACGCATTATGCCGCCAGCCGAGAATGGGAAGAGCGAGAGTTTCGCAAACATATCTCCCAGTGGGAATTAGAACGTTACTTCGAGATCATTTAATGATGAAACGAACCATCCAAATCATTTCACCGGTCGATGATTGCGTCATTGCACAGCGCGACCTCGCCAGCAGCGATGACATTCAACATGCGGTTAAAAGCGCCGTCACGGCGCAGCAAAAATGGCGGCAAATGTCGATCACCCAACGAGCAGCTTTTTGCAATGACGCCATCGACTTTATGTTACTTAACAAAGCTGAACTGGGATTAGAACTCGCCCGGCAGATGGGCCGACCGGTGAAATATGCCGAGGGCGAACTGGTTGGACTGGCCGAACGTGGTCGTCATATGATCAAAATAGCCCAAAGCCAACTGTATGACCGCAAGGTTGGCGATAAAGTGGGCGTCACCCGTTTTATCCGCCGCGAACCCTTAGGTGTGGTGTTCACCATTGCGCCCTGGAACTACCCTTATTTAACCGCCGTGAACTCGATTATTCCCGCCCTGATGGCTGGTAACACCGTCATTTTAAAACATTCCGCTCAAACCTTATTATGCGCCGAACGCTTTTTTGAAGCCTTTGAAGCAGTCGGTTTACCCCATGGGGTCTTTCAATATTTACATCTGAGCCACCAGCAAACCAGCACAGTGATCCAACATAAAGATGTCGCTTTTGTCTCGTTCACAGGCTCGGTCAGTGGCGGTGAAGCCATCGAACAAGCCGCCGCAGGACAGTTTATGGGGGTGGCACTAGAACTCGGTGGCAAAGACCCGGCTTATGTACGCCGAGATGCCAACTTTGGCCACGCCATTGAACAAATCGTTGATGGCGCTTTTTTCAATTCTGGTCAATCGTGTTGTGGTATCGAACGGGTGTATGTCCATCATTCGGTCTATCACCCGTTTGTTGAAGGCGTGGTTAAAGCGGTAGAAGGTTACAAACTTGGCTCGCCGCTGGATGAACAAACCACCCTCGGCCCACTGGTGAATGCCAAAGCCGCCCAGCATGTGCGTGACCAAATCAATGATGCCGTGGCCAAAGGCGCAACGGCTCATATCGCCCCCAGCCTGTTTGCTACCAACAGCAATCCCGACAACCGCTCTAACAACCATAACTCAGCGTATATGGCTCCTCAGGTATTAACCGAGGTAAACCATCAAATGGCGGTGATGACCGAAGAAAGTTTTGGCCCAGTGATTGGCATCATGTCCGTGGCGGATGACGAAGAGGCCATTGGTTTAATGAACGACAGCCCATTTGGCCTGACCGCATCCATCTGGACCGCTGACGAAAATGCCGCCAGAAACATCGGCGACCAACTCGACACTGGCACCGTGTTTATGAACCGCTGCGATTATCTTGATCCGGCGTTGCCTTGGGTTGGGGTAAAAAACTCCGGTCGTGGCTGTGCGCTGTCAGCGCTGGGGTATGACCAACTGACTCGACCGAAGTCTTTTAATTTTAGTCATCCGACATAGGTTCACTCACATGCCCGATTCAACTCAACTCTCCCAACTTAACGGCAACTGGAACTATCCCACCAACATCCGCTTTGGTGCCGGCAGAATCAATGAACTTGCCGATATTTGCCAGCAATTACAGTTTAAAAAGCCATTACTGGTCACCGACAAAGGGCTGGCCAAACTGGCCATGACCGGTGATATCTTACGTCAACTCACTGATGCTGGATTGCAATGTGAACTTTTTGGCGAAATCAAACCTAACCCGACAGGCAACAACATCATTGCCGGAGCCGAATACTATCATTGGGGCAACCATGACAGCGTGATCGCCCTTGGTGGCGGCAGTGCCCTTGATGCGGGCAAAGCCATCGCCTTGATGGTGGGCCAAACCCGGCCGTTATGGGATTTCGAAGATGTGGGAGACAACTGGCAGCGAGTCAACGAACAGGGCATGGCACCGGTGATTGCCATTCCTACCACCGCTGGCACTGGTTCAGAAGTGGGTCGGGCATCCGTGATTGTCGATGAACAGCAACGCAATAAAAAGTTAATTTTTCACCCCAACATGCTGCCACAAATGGTGCTCGCCGACCCAGCATTAACCGCCGGATTACCCGCCCATATTACCGCCGCCACAGGTTTAGATGCCTTGGTCCATAACCTCGAAGCCTATTGTGCCCCCGGGTATCATCCTATGGCAGATGGCATCGCCCTTGAAGCCATGCGGCTGATAAAACAGTGGTTGCCCAAAGCGGTGAATGACGGCAATGACTTGGTCGCTCGTAGCCATATGATGGTCGCTTCGACCATGGGTGCTACCGCATTTCAAAAAGGGCTGGGTGGCGTTCATGCCCTCGCCCACCCATTGGGCGCGATATTTGATGCCCATCACGGTTTACTGAACGCGATACTGCTACCTTATGTACTCATCCGTAATCGTGAGGCCATAGAAGACAAAATCAGCGAAATCGCCCATCACCTACGCCTCGAACAAGCCAACTTTGCTGGTTTTATGACATGGCTAACCGAGTTCAGCCAAGCATTGAAAATCCCCACCACACTCAGTGATATCGGCATCAATGACGAACACCACCACTTAATCGGCGAACAAGCGTTATTAGACCCATCAGCAGGTGGCAACCCCATCGCGCTGACGGCACAAGATTATAGCGAAATATTCATTGGTGCAGTCAATGGAACAGGCAAATGAGCGACAAAAGCCAAACCCAAAGTAAAAGTAAAACAATCCTAGGTATTTTAGAAACGGGCATTGTGGCGGAGCCATTATTGTCGACGTTTGGCTCATATCCCGACATGTTTGCTGCACTTTTTCACCCCGAAAATCCCGAGCTAATATTGCGTAGCTACAATGTGATTGAAGGACAATACCCGGCTGATATCGACGAATGTGACGCTTACCTTATTACTGGCAGCAAAAGTGACAGTTACAGCAACGAAGATTGGGTGGTGCAATTGCGTCATTACGTCACCACACTGGCAGCACAACGCAAAAAACTGATTGGCATTTGTTTTGGTCACCAGCTGATTGCTCATGCATTGGGCGGGCTGGCGGCAAAAAGTAATAAAGGATGGGGCGTAGGCGTTTACAGCAGCAAACTGGTAGAAAATTTAAACTTATCTTGGCTGAAAGCCAATGAAGCCCCAGAATTTAAGCTACTCGTCAGCCATCAAGATCAAATAATAACATTACCCACGGGTGCAACATTATTGGCCAGCAATGAATTCTGCCCCATTGCCGCCTACACCATCGACAACCATATATTATGCTTCCAGGGCCACCCAGAATTCAGCAAAGCTTACTCAAAAGGACTCATCGAAGCACGAAAGGCCATTATCCCAGAAGAAGTATCCCACCAAGGCATCACCTCCCTAAGCCAAACCACCGACCACCAACAAATCGCCAAATGGATCTTAAAATTCATAGCCTCACGCAGTGAATAAATAATTCAGCGCATCAGCGTCATATTTAAATTCAACTAAGCTCTCAAAAGCGCTGAATTATCTTGATATTTCCGGTCTCAATCAAATCAACCCCTTTATCCAGCAAATCCTTAGCCACCTGTGGCTCCATCACATCATACAACATCCAACACCAGCGATACCCCTGCGGCGCAGCCCATAATTGCGGTGACTCAACATCAACCTTACGTACATCAGTAATCAAATACTGTGGCAATAACACATTCGCCAGACCCTGACTGGCCTCATCCATAGTATCAATGACCCAGCCAGTGCTAAAACCAGCCTTTTGCGCCGCCGCCACCACATCGGCATTAAACGAAATAATGATCACTTGCGACGCAAATTCACCGGCCTGTTGACACACCACCTCGACAAACTCAGCCAAGCTAAACTGGTCGATACTTTGTTGTTTGAATTCGATCATCGCCTTAACATCAGGATATTGGGCTAAAAACACCAGAAATTGCGGTAATGAGGCCATCGGTTCTGGCGCATAACGCTCGCCAAAACGCTCAGGATAGTGCACCGAAGTAGCTTGCGCTTGTGCCAAGGTGAGGTCAAAAATAGTGCCGTCAATGCCCGTGGTTCTGACTAAAGTGGCATCATGAAATACCACCGGTTGTTTATCTTTGGTCAATTGCAGGTCACATTCGATAAAACGCGCCCCGGCTTCGATGGCGGCTTTAAAACCCGTTAAACTGTTTTCGGGGTGAGTCGCCATCAACCCACGGTGTCCTACCAACCGATTAACATAATTGCTATTCATGCTTCGCTTTGCTCATTGAAACTTGTATTATTGCTAAGATTAGCGTCAGAATTTGGTCTATGCAACTATTGCGTAAATTCCTTTTTCACCAACCATAAAAATAACCCAGTAGAAATACCGGTAGAGCCAAACAACATACACATCACCATAATCTGGTAACGTGCCGCGATAAAAGGCGACACGCCAGATAGGATTTGTCCGGTCATCATACCCGGCAATGACACCAGGCCAACCGCAAATAATCCATTCACAATGGGAATTAATGCAGCACCAAAAGCGATGTTACGGGCATTTTCATAACTCATACCCCGTTGCACCTCGGCATTTAATCGTTCAGCGGCCAAAGACACGCTGGTCATTGAGTTGGCAAAGGTCATGCCTGCCAAGGGGATCATATATTGCGGAAAATACCAGGGTTCAAGCACAATCACCCATTTGGTGGTGATCAGCAAAACACTAATACCGCCTACTGCAATGGCGATAAACGATTTGACAAAAAGTGATTTGCGCAGTGTTTCGATAGTGCGCAATGCAATCCAGCTGGAGGCCAGCAGCATAATCAATAATATCGCCATCACTGGCCAATGGCTTTGCGCTTCAAACAAATACACCAAAAAATAGCCAATCACTGATAACTGCAACAGCATCCGCAACAGGCTATAAAGTGAACTTTTACACTCTACCCCCCAGCGCCACATCAGCATCAATACCATCACCACAGGAATAAAGGCCAACAGTAAATGCGGAATATCAATCGTTTGAATCGAAGATTGCATGATGCCCACCACTGAACAGTTACATATGATTTGACTTCAGTATAGAGTAACCTTAAAAAAGCAGTGACAATCAAACTCGTTAAAAAGTGATCAAGATCAATGATGATGAACAAAAATGACCAAGCGTCATCAACCGTAGAACTCAGAGCCGCAAAAATCCCTGCGATCGGCTTAATCGCGGTGCATTATTGGTTTGTCATCCATCAGGAAAAGCAAACTGAACGTTGGGAAGTTTGGCAAAAACCACGACAAAACACGGCCTCAAGTTCTACCTTAAACTCAGCTAGCTGGGGGCATCTGCATAAAAACTTATTGGCTTTTGACCGCGGCGTCGGTAATGGTGATAGCTGGACAGAAACCCGCTGGCAGGGCGATGTTGCCTACAAACTCATTGACGTGCTCAGAGCCAGTGCAACCGACTATCCCGAATGTCATCGCTACCACTACTGGCCCGGGCCAAACAGCAATACCTACGTGCAATGGATATTGAACCAGGCAGATTGTGATCATCAGCTATTGCCCCAGGGCATCGGCAAAAACCATCAGGGTTGGTGGGGCTGGCAGCGGGCTGGACGCTGCACCGCATTTTCAACCCCGTTGTTTGGTTTTAAATACATCCCCTCAAAGTATTTTGAATGGCATTTTTTGCATTTGGCGCTGAGTGTTCAGCGCAATCCTTGGAGAGTCAGGACATTCTTAAAAACGTTTTATGGGACCCCTAGCCTTTAATAAGCCTTATAGACAATATTTTATTCCTATCGCCAAAAGCACAAGAGCCTGTGGCAGTGACAATCTCAACATTTATAGCAGCAACAAACGCGCTTGTGGCTAAAGCAACAATTTCTTTATAAGCTGGATGACTAGCCTCTACTGCATAATCTGTGTCTCCAGCAGGACAACCAGCCGTGCCACTACTCATATGGATGGCCACGCCTTCGCCAAACCATCCATTTTCAATATAAGTCACCTTCCCAATAGCAGAAATACTGAAAGCCGCAGCATGTCCGGTAAAAAGTGTCGCACTTAAAATAATGAA
This sequence comes from Phenylobacterium sp., assembly GCA_047617105.1. Lineage (GTDB taxonomy): Bacteria > Pseudomonadota > Gammaproteobacteria > Enterobacterales > Alteromonadaceae > JABSOG01. The sequence goes on from JBLGCB010000054.1 coordinate 22,286, forward strand.
TGCTTTTAAAGTAAATTTCATTGGTTATTATCCCTTTCTGATCTATTCAATATAACGCCTTACTTATCATCAGTAAAAAGCGGGGTTAAGCCTAAAATGGTTAATTTTAAAACGGCCAAAGACAAGTAGACTTGAATTAAGCCCACTTATCAAGCCTTGTCCCTTATACAACATTATCATCCTATAAATCCAAAGACTCTCCACAAAAAAATAGCTTATGTGAACTTGCTCACAGTTTTTAATCATAAAAAGACTATTCTTGATATCGAGCTTAAGGCAATGGTGCCTGCAATAAGCCTAACAACCGAGGGATTTGAAATGACCGTTAAAAAGCAATTGATGACGTTTGCGATGATGATAGTGACAGGGTGTAGCATCTCTGCCAGTGCCAACACTACAGGGACAACTCCAAATGACATCACCCACCCTACCACTCATACAACTACTCATACAACTACGCATACAACAACAGTAGAAGCACAAACACTTGTCACCCTGGATACCAGCCTATTCAACCTGCCCACCACAGTAAAAGATTATCAATGGCTTCAGACTCAGGGTTACCAAATAAATCTAGCCAAAACCGACAGTGCTGCCACCACATTTGAGGCACCAAGCTATGCCCCTGATGGTGAAAACATGCTGGAGTTTATCCTCGTCACCACCAATACATTGGGCTAAAAAGCAAAATACTCAACCACCACCCATGTTATTCCACCACAGCCCAAAGAGCCGCCGCCACTGATTGCTCAAAGAGAACCAAACGAATTTTTAATTGATGGCAAATACCACCCGCTGGGTAATGAACTCATTGCTGTCATCAACTTCCCCGAAGGTGCCAGTGCCGACAATCCAGTGCCGGGTTGTGCCATTGTTCATGGTTCTGGTGGACTGTTTAGAGAACAAGCTGAAGGTCAGAGCTGCTCAAAAAATCTTGAATCAAATTACCAACTGTTGAATGACGAACTCATCGCCAAAGGCATTGCCACCATATTGCCATCAAGCTTTTATTCAAGAGACAACCGCTTTTGCGAAGACAACGACAATGATTATCTGGCCTATGCCACCGCGCCGTTTTTCAATGGCAACGACCCAATCCAAAGAGACAGCGAATATAAAACCCGCCGTGTGGCCGTAAGGGCGATGGATATGTTAGCCACCATGCGATTTTTCTGTGATTTAGACCAAGTTGACTGCTCAAATGCCTGCATGGTCGGCACCTCTAACGGCGGTACTTCAATCATGTCATATACCGCCCAATCACTGACCGAAGACTTACCTGCGTTTATCGATGACGACAAAAGACCTTTTGAAAGCAACCATACCCACGGCACCCGAACGGACGCATTTGCCAACTTCCCACCGTTAACCGTCAGCCCGATAACTTTGAAATATCAATTAACCCATCGCCCTACGCCACGTTTTGCCCAATTGATCTCACCTGGCTGTACCATGCGTGATATCGTGCCAGACATCGAGCCTGGTGGTGAGAACCTGCCATTTGGCCTAGAAGAACTTTTCTATCCAGCCGCTGGTACTGAACTAACCATTGAAGTCGGCACTGAAGACGGCACACCAGATGAGTGTTATCAAAATGGCTTCAGAGAACTTCAAGCGCGATTTTTTGAGCAGGAAAGCACCATAGCAGCGAACGATTCGCGCTATATCATTCAAATCCACCAAGATGGCGAACACAACCTGTTGGATGATGATGAACCACACCGTGCTGAAGTTTTACAACGATTAGATAGTTTGGTCGACCAGCATTTGTTGCCTTAAATTAATGGTCTACAAGGTGGTAGTATAAAACATCTTAATCGACCAGAAACTAATGATGTTGAAGCTATATTGGCATTACGATTCACCTTACTCAAGATGTATCAAATGGTTGTTGTTAAACCAAAACGTGGCACACGACGAAAAGATTTTGACTTGGGCACAAATGGCCCAAGACAGCCAGTTGTGTGCCGCGAACCCCAAAAAGCAAGGTTTCTTTTGTTTGGTTTGATTAACAAAAATTATACTTGATACGCGATTATCGCCCTTCGATCTTGCTAAAAATAACCGCTCTGTCGGCTTTGTAACAAAAGAAGTCGTTTTTATACTACTTTAATTGACCCTTCTTCTTTAAAGTAAACATCAAGTTACGACAAAGTAACAACCAAACAATAACAAACCAAATAACTATAACTAAAATATAAATTAGAAGCCTGCATTCAACTAATAAGTGCAATTCATTTTTTCCAGGACAAAGAACGGCCAGCTGATGTATCATCCCGGCTTTCCTGTCCGACCAAAGATGAGAGAGCTTATGAGAAAATACAGTCAG